>NZ_JBEZHV010000024.1:2368-116543 GCF_040650755.1 Streptomyces sp. NPDC048623 | reverse complement strand
GAGTTCTCAAGGTGCGGACGCTTCCTTTGTACTCACCCTCGCGGGCTTTCCTCCGGGCGCTTCCTTCGTTCTTGCGTTTCCGACTCTATCAGATCCTTTCGGCGTCTGATTCCCAGTCAGCGGGTTTGTCTTCCTGGCCCGTTGGGCCGTTCCGACGAGTGAGACTTTAGCGGATTCCTTCCCCCGACGCTAATCGGGGGCCGGCGTTCAAACCTTCGAACGCGGATTCCTCATTTCGCAAAAACGCACGGAAAGACAGAACGGCACGACGAATCGACACCGTCAGGCATTGAGTGGTTCTTGCGGAATGGCTGTCCGGGGCCGACCGGGGCCGGTGCTCACGTCGGACAACTCGGAGAACACTACGGACCGGGGGACCCCGTGTCAACTTCACGCTGACGAAGGGTCCGCCCGGGGGCCGGGCCGTCGCTCAGCGCATCGACCCCGTCTCCATGAAGCGGTTGTGCCAGGAGAGGGACTCGGTCAGGAGGTGAGGGGTGTGGCAGCCGTAGGAGGTGCGGAGGGCCCGCGCGTAGTAGTCCTCCAGGGCGGGGCGGTAGTCGGGATGCGCGCAGTTCTTGATGATCTGCTGGGCGCGCTGCTTGGGGGACAGTCCGCGCAGGTCGGCGAGGCCCTGTTCGGTGACGATGACGTCCACGTCGTGTTCGGTGTGGTCGACGTGGGACACCATGGGGACGATCGAGGAGATGGCGCCCTGCTTGGCCCGGGAGGGGCTGAGGAAGAAGGAGATCAGGCCGTTGCGAGCGAAGTCGCCCGAGCCTCCGATGCCGTTCTGGATGCGGCTGCCCATGACATGGGTGGAGTTGATGTTGCCGTAGATGTCGGCCTCGATCATGCCGTTCATGGCGAGACAGCCCAGCCGGCGGACCACCTCGGGGTGGTTGCTGATCTCCTGGGGGCGCAGCACGATCTTGTCGCGGTACTCCCCCGCCCTCGCGTTGAACTTCTCCACCGTGTCGGAGCTGAGGGAGAACGCCGTCGCCGAGACGCCGACCAGCTTGCCGGTGTCGATCAGGTGCAGCATGCCGTCCTGGATGACCTCGGTGTAGGCGGTGAGGTTCTCGAACGGTCCCTCGTCGAGCCCGGCGAGGACGGCGTTGGCGACGTTGCCCACGCCCGACTGGAGCGGAAGCAGGTTCTCCGGCAGGCGGCCCTGCCGTACCTCGTGGGTGAGGAAGTCCAGCACGTGCCCGGCGATCTGGCGGGAGGTGTCGTCCGGCGGGGCGAACGGGGTGTTGCGGTCCGGTGAGTCCGTCGGGACGACCGCGATCACCTTCTCCGGGGGACAGATCAGATGCGGGACCCCGATCCGGTCGGTGGGACGGTTGATCGGCACGGGGGTGCGGTACGGGGGCAGCGCGGTGCCGTAGTAGACGTCGTGCATGCCTTCGAGCTCGGCCGGCTGGCGGGCGTTGACCTCCAGGATCACCGCGTCCGCGCGCTCGATCCAGGTCTTGTTGTTGCCCACCGACGAGGAGGGGATGAGGCGGCCGTCCTCGGTGACGCCGGTCACCTCGATCACTGCTATGTCCAGCTTGCCGAGGAAGCCCTGCCACGCCGACTGCGCCACGTGGGACAGGTGCATGTCGAGGTATTCCATCCGCCCCGCGTTGATCTCACGGCGCGTGGTGGGGTCCGACTGGTACGGCAGGCGCAGCTCGACGCCCTCGGCCTCCGCGAGGACGCCGTCGAGTTCGGGAGCGGTGGAGGCGCCCGTCCACACGTTGACCCGCATCCGCTGTCCTGCCGCGTTGGCGGCGGTGATGCGGTCGGCGAGTGCCTGGGGCAGCTCCTTCGGATAGCCCGCGCCGGTGAAGCCGCTCATGCCGACCGTCGCCCCGGCCGGGATCAGCGCCGCCGCCTCCTCCGCCGGCATGATCCGACCCGCGATCTGCGCGTTCCGTACGCGCGCTCGCGCCGGGTGCGCGTCGAAGCTCTCGTGGCTCGGCGTCCCTGCGGTGTCAGCCGCCGCGGTGTCAGCCGCCGCAGTGCCGCGGGTCGTGTCGGGTGTCAGCATGAATTCTCCCTGCGAAGTGCGTGCCGCAGCGTGTCCAGAACCGCGGGGTCGTCGATGGTGGCGGGCGGCGGCGCGTCGTGTCCGTTGGCGATGTCGCGCATGGAGGCGCGAAGGATCTTTCCGGAACGGGTCTTGGGCAGCGCCGCCACCACCGTGACGTCCTTGAGCGAGGCGATCGCGCCGATCCGCCGCCGGACGTCCCGGACGATCTCCGTCTCCAACGCCTCCAACGTCTCCAACCGGTCGGGGTCGGCCGCCGCCGTGGCCTTGAGGACCACGAACGCCCGCGGGACATGGCCCTTCAGGCTGTCCTGCACGGCGATGACCGCGCACTCGGCGACATCGGGGTGGGCGGCGACGACCTCCTCCATGGCGCCGGTCGACAGCCGGTGTCCGGCGATGTTGATCACGTCGTCCGTGCGGCCCATGACGAACACGTAGCCGTCCTCGTCGAGGTAGCCGCCGTCGCCGGTGAGGTAGTGGTCGGGGAAGCTGGAGAGGTACGACTCCTGATAGCGGTCGTCGTCCTGCCAGAGGGTGGGCAGCGTGCCGGGCGGCAGCGGCAGCCGCAGCGCGATGGCGCCTTCCTGGCCCGGGGCGCAGTCCTGGCCGTCGGCGTCGAGGATCCGCAGGTCGTATCCGGGCATGGGCACGCTGGGCGAGCCCGGCTTGACGGGCAGGGGCTCGGCGCCGCGCGGGTTCGCGGCGATCGGCCAGCCCGTCTCGGTCTGCCACCAGTTGTCGATGACCGGCACGCCGAGCACCGTGCGGGCCCAGTCGTACGTGTCGGGGTCGAGGCGCTCGCCCGCGAGGAACAGGCAGCGGAACTTCTCCAGCTCGTTCCCGGCGAGCAGTTCCGCCTCCGGGTCGGACTTCCTGATCGCGCGCATCGCGGTGGGCGCGGTGAGCAGGGCCTTCACCCCGTACTCGGCGATGACCCGCCAGAACGCCCCGGCGTCCGGTGTGCCCACCGGCTTGCCCTCGTAGAGCAGGGTCGTGGCTCCGGCGAGCAGCGGGGCGTAGACGATGTACGAGTGGCCGACGACCCAGCCCACGTCGGACGCGGCCCACCACACGTCGCCCGGGCCGATGTCGTACACGTGGGCCATGCTCCAGGCCAGCGCGACCGCGTGGCCTCCGTTGTCCCGGACCACGCCCTTGGGGCGGCCGGTGGTGCCCGAGGTGTAGAGGACGTAGAGCGGGTCGGTGGCGTCGAGCGGCACGCAGTCGGCCGGTACGGCGGACGCCATCGCCTCGTCCCAGTCGACGTCGCGCAGGGACAGTTCGGCGTGCACCTGGGGGCGCTGGAGGATGACGCTGATGTCGGGCGTGTGCCGGGCCAGCGTGAGCGCCTCGTCGAGCAGGGGCTTGTAGGGGATGACGCGTGCGGTCTCGATGCCGCAGGACGCCGACACCACGACCTTCGGCCGGGCGTCGTCGATGCGCAGCGCGAGTTCGCGCGGGGCGAATCCGCCGAAGACCACGGAGTGCACGGCGCCGAGGCGTGCGCAGGCCAGCATCGCGACGACCGCCTCGGGGATCATCGGCATGTAGATCACGACGCGGTCGCCCCGGCGGACGCCGAGCCCGCGCAGCACGCCCGCGAATCGGGCCGTCCGCTCCTGGAGCTGGGCGTAGGTGTAGGACGTGCGGGTGTCGGTGACGGGGCTGTCGTAGATCAGCGCGGTGCGGTCACCGTTGCCGGCGGCGACGTGCCGGTCGAGTGCGTTGAAGCACGTGTTGATCCGCCCGTCCGGGAACCACCGGTAGAAGGGCGGCCGTGTGCCGTCCAGGACCTGTACGGGTTCCTCGTACCAGGTCAGTGCCTTGGCTGCGTCGCCCCAGAAACCCTCCGGGTCGGTGAGGCTGTGCCGGTACTGCTCGCTGTAGACGCCCATGTGCGTCGTCACTCCTTGGGGTCGGCACGCGCGGACAGCCCGCCTGTCCTGCGTGGGGAGCGCGACCGCGCCGGCTCCGGGGCTTCCGCGGCTCTACGGCGCGTCCGGAACGTCGGCGGGTGACAGGCATCATCGGATGGCGACGCAGGTCACACCACCTCCATATGGAGACCCTTCTCGCCTTTCCGCCACTCTGAGTGGGACAGTGTTCATATGAGCAGCACGGAGCACGGGCCTCGCGGGACCGGCTGGGAAGCCTCCCCTCTCGTCGCCCTGCTCGACGGCAGGGCCGCGATGCGCGAGGCGGCGCACCAGGTCCGTGCGCTGACGGGCGCCGACATCGCCCTGGTCGGCCGGATGGAGGACGACGACGTGGCCGTGGTGCGCTCCTGGGCCGGCACCCACCGCACCGGACTGCACAACCTCGTGATCCCGAAGGGCCTCGGTCTGGGCGGCAAGGTCCTCGCCACCGACCGGCCCTGCCGGGTGCGTGACTACGCGCGCTCGCGCAGCATCACCCACGACTTCGACGAGCCGATCCAGGCGGAGGGCATCCGGGCGATGCTCGGCGTGCCCATCCACCACGGGGGCGAGGTCATGGGCATGGTCTACGCCGCCTTCCGCGACCCCGGCGATTTCGGCGGCCGGACGACCGCCGCCCTGGCGAAGATCGCCGAGGCCACGGCCGTCTCCCTCGCCGTGGCCGATCTGGCGGAGGCCCAGCGGGAGGCCGAGACGCTCGCGGAACGGCGCCGGATAGCCGTCGCTCTGCACGACTCCGTGGGCGCGATGCTCTTCACGCTCGGTGCGCAGGTACGCGATCTGCGGGCCGACGACGGCACCACCGCCTCGGTGGCCGATCGGCTCGGGGACGTCGAGCGGGGGCTCGCCGAGGCGTCCACGGCGCTGCGCCGGTCCCTGGCCGCGCTCAGCGAGGTCCCCTCGGACCGCTCGCTGTCCGCCATGGTGACGGCGGACTGCGCGGCGTTCGAGGAGCGCACCGGGGTGACCGCCCGCGCGATCACGCTCACCCCCCTGCCCGAGGTGGACCCGCCCCGGTTCCGTACCCTGCTCACCTCGATCCGCGAAGCCCTGCTCAACGTCGAGAAGCACGCCCACGCGTCGTCGGTGGTCGTCACCCTCACGGCGACGGACGACGGGCTGACCGCGGTGGTCGCCGACGACGGGGTCGGCCTGGCCGGAGCCGGAACCGGAACCGGAACCGGAACCGGAGCCCCGGGCGGCGGCATCGGACTGAGTGCCGTACGGGAGCGCTTGGAACGGCTGGGAGGAAACGTTCAGGTGGTGGAGAACGACGACGCCGGGCTCACCGTACGGATCCGGATCCCCCTCCCGTGACCGCGCCCACGGCACGGCCGACGTCACGGCGCCCGGTCCGCATCCTGGTGGCCGACGACCACCCTGTCGTATGCGACGGGGTGAGACTCCTCCTCCGCCACGACCCGCGGATCACCGTCGTGGGCAGCGCGCAGACCGGCGCGGAGGCCGTACGGCAGGCCGTGGAGCTGCGCCCCGACGTCGTCCTGCTCGACCTGCGCCTGCCCGACATGCTCGCGCCCGAGGTGATCGACCGGCTCCGGGACGAGGCCCCGGGCGTACGCGTCCTGCTCTTCACCGCCTACGGCGACCACGCGGGCGTCCGCACGGCCCTCGACCACGGCGCCGACGGCTGCCTCCTCAAGGACGCGGCGACGACGGACCTGACGGCGGCGATCCACAAGGTCGCGGCCGGCACCCCGGTGATGGACCCCCGCCTCTCCGCACCGGACGACACCGACCTGCACCGCCACCTCCAGGAGGCCGGCATCACCCGCCGCGAGTACGACGTGCTGCGGCTGGTCGCCATGGGCCACACGAACCCGGAGATCGCCGAGGAACTCCACCTGGCCCGCAACACCGTGAAGACGTACCTCCAGGCCGCCATGCACAAACTCGGCGCCCGCAACCGCGTCGAGGCCATCGCCAGGGCGGGCGAGGCGCGGTTGCTGTGAGCGGCGGCGGCGCCCCGGTACAAGGAGTACCCGGCGCTGCGGCGGGCGTACGTATCGGACAGGCGGGTCCGCGGCTATGGACAGTTCTGGCCGACGGGTGCGGCAGCGGACCTCGGGAAGCGGTGGGCGCCCCTTCACACCGCCCGCTTCGCGGGCCCACGCAGTTGCCGGATCAGGTCGGTGAGCCCCGGAGGCACGACCGTGTCCGGGTCGCGCAGATCGCCCAGTCGGTCGTGGACGCCAACCAGCGAGGCGTACAGCGGCGGGCACGTCGGACACGCCTGCAAATGCCGCTCCAGCACGGCCCGTTCGGCCATCGGGAGATCGCCGTTGATGTAGTCCGACACCCGGCTGCGGACATCCCAGCAGCGCATCGGCACTCCGGTCAGCGAGGCCAGCCGCTCGGCGCCGCCGGCCAACGCCGTCACGAGCATCATCCGGCCCCGTCGCAGGCGCTGCTTCGCTGCCGGAAGTCCTATGTCCAGGGCTTCGGCGACCTCCGCCATCGTCCACCCCTCGGCGTCGTGGAGCACGACCGCCGACCGGTAGATGAACGGAAGTCGCAGTAGCGCCTCCTCCAGCTCCTCACGTGTCTCGGCCTGTTCCACGACGGCCTGGCCGTCGACGGTATAGGCGTCGTCCCGCCACTTCTCCTCCACCTCCTCGGCCAGGATCTCCCGGCCGTGCCGCCGGATGCGGTCCACCGCGAGGTTCCGGAGGATGCGGTGCAGCCAGGTGCCGACGGATGCCTCGCCCCTGAAGGTGTCGCGTTTCTCGAAGGCCCGTAGAAAGGTCTCCTGGACAAGATCCTGCGCGGCATGGGAGTCGCCCCCGGCCAGAGAGCGGGCGAACCGGTGGAGGGCCGCCGAATGCTCGGCGACGAGGGCCTCGATCGTCGCGGTGTCAAGGCCCTCGGATCGCTCACCGGTCCGCGGCGGCATGATGTTGCCCCAGGGTCAGACCCCGGCCCGATCGCGCGGCCGGCACGTGCTGATACGGAACAGGGCGTACGGCGGGCAGGTCCCGACCACTGCGGTGCCCAGCATGACCACCGCCACCACCAGGGCGACGATCCCCCAGACGGACGTCCATCCGGCGAGCCCGGCCAGTACCACCGCGACCGGGGCGAGCACGAGGGCCCGGATCAGGCGGTCGGCGGTCCCCACGTTCTTCTTCATTTCCTCCTCCTTCCGAAAAGGCCTTCTCTTGGGCCTTCTCTTCGGCTTCACCCGCACTGACGGATGAAGAGGCCGGAGGGATACAAGGCGGAATGTGAGGTGGGTAACGAAGAAACAGCCGCCGCATGCCAACCTTCCAGAACGACGCGTCGACCTCTGAGAGAGGCCGTTCACCGTCTCAGTCCCCGACAGGCAGCGGCAGAGCCGAAAGGCCCCGGCGTTCCGGTCCGGCCGGCCCCTCATGCCGCGGACTCCCCGTGGAACGTGGAACGCAAAGGCCGTCCGACCCGCTTCTCAGCAGGTCGGACGGCCTTTCGCCGGACGTATCAGACGTTGAAGCGGAATACCTGAAGCCAGATCCTGACCTGCGGCGGAGCCTCCCACATGCCCCTGACCTGGGATTTCTCCGTTGGCGCGCGTTGGCTCCCGACAGGCGTTTACGAGTGTCTTGCGGACTGGCTGCGGACTGAGTGTCCCCGCCGCTCGCCCGGCACAATGCTCAGATGCTCGATTTCGACCTCGACACCTACGCCCCCGAGTGGCTTCGCGGCCATGCCGCGATCACCACCAGCCACGGCGACCGCCTGCGAGCGCTGGTCGGGAAGACACTGGCACGTACCTGGCTGCTTTGGGACGTCGCGGACGACACATGGTTCGCCGATGGTCCCGTTCTGCTCGACTTCGACGGAGAGCAGGTCGAGATCCAGCACCAGAAGTTCGACGACATCTCGGTGGGCTGGAACTCCCTCACCCCCCACGGGTCCGTCCGTTGGCCTGGGTTCGACCTGCGTTGGCGCCACGATGCGGTGCCGGCCCTGGCCTCACTCCATGGCCAGGTGCTACAGAAGATCGAGCTCCTGGAATGGCGCGGCAACGATGCGGCGCAAGGGATGGTGGCTATCGGGTTCGTCTTCCCGCACAGTCGGGTCACCGTCTTCAACGCGCTCGACGAGAACGGCCTGAGCTTCACGGCACCCGAGCCCTTCTACGAGTGCCACTCCCTGGAGTAGCTAGCCTTGCATGCCCTCTGAATGCTGCTGCGCTCACTCGTTTGATCGGCTATCGGCACCACGCTCCCTGGAGACGTGTCACACCTCAGGACGGGTGATGGGTTGCCGTTCGGCTTGCCGCGCACAGCGGCCGAAGGCAGTGTCGTTGGTAACGGAATCAGCGTCGGTATTGGCACGCCGCCGTTGCCCATCAAGACTGCACATACCGAAGACCAGCGTTCCTATGGGGGTGTACCGATGAGCGACCTGCTGGACGCGGTGGACACGGCTCACAACAACATCGAGCGCCTCACCGATCCGGGTGCACTACGCGACGCCACCGAGCAAGTGATCACTGTCGCGCGCCAGTGCGGCGCCCAAGCGGTCCTTGCCGCCAGCCCCGTTGCCGAGCGCCTGGTCGGCGCGCTCCTGTCTTCGTGCAGCGACTTGGTCAGCTTGTCCTCGCAGGCAGCCGTAGCCTCACAGAACGTACTGATCGTGGACGTCAACCTTGCCAGCGGCACCACGGTGGCGCAGGCCGCCCGCCACGCCCGCAGCCGCGGAGCACGACGTATCCACGCAGTCGTCCTCCATCAACTGACCGCCGTTGCAGCCCAGGCCGAAGACTGCGGCGTAGATGCATTGGACGTCCTCGGAGAACGACCGCCGACCCGCGCTTCTTCTACGACAGATTCGGGTCTGTAGTAGATACAGCGGGCAAAGCCGTAAGGGCCGCAGCCGCGGCCGCCGATCGCTTAGAGTCCAGCGCCTTACCGCGTGCGAGCGCCTCCGCCTTGCTCAGGCCAAGCGCCTCGCCGACTTCCTTACCGTTGCGGTACACAACCTGCTGGATCTTGTGATCGCGGCACACGTACCCCAGAGCACCTTCGATCATGAGGCGATGCCGGGGTGCCGCCTTGCGATTCCCCGCGGGGCTAACGTCCGCGACGCAGATCACCACGGCGTTGGGATTCAAGGCCGAGAGCTTGCTACTGAGCATGCGCCCCAGGTCTTCAACCTGGTCGATGACCTCCAGCGCCGCCGTTCGAAGCTCACAAGCCTCCTGAATCTGGGGCTCGCCCTGCGATCCCCCCAGGACAACACAGGTAACTACAGGACCTCGCCCTGCCGCTGGAAAGCCCACACTGATCCCAAGTACCTCCATGCACAGCACTATAGAGTGACGGGCATGTCGGGAACGGTCATCGCCCAGGTCGGCAACCACCAGGTCGGGAACCGCATCAGTGAGCGCTACAAGGTGCTGGAACACCTCGGGGGCGGGGCTGGTGGCCAGGTCTATCGGGTTGAGGACGAGCATCTGCGCACAGAGGTGGCGCTCAAGCTCTTCGAACCGCAGTCAGGTCAGCCAGCCACATGGGACGAAGCCCAAGCGCTCAAGGAGCTGCAGAGCCAGTACCTCCTCCCCGTCTACAACGCTGACATCGCCAGCGGGACCGACATCCGCTACATCACGATGCCCGTCATGGACGGCGATCTTGAATCAGCTTCAGCGCCGTTCGGTATCGACATCGCTAAGGCGGTGCGCTGGGGCCAGCAGCTCGGACACGGACTTGAGCGCGTCCACGCCGCCGGCCTACTGCATCGCGACGTCAAACCAGGCAACGTGTTCGTCGACACCGGCAACAACGTCCTGCTGGGAGATCTTGGTTTTGCCGCGCGGATGGATGCCGACGGCTATACCGCCGCGAACGGAACATACGCCACCGTAGCTCCAGAGGTACTGAGTACAGGCAAATGCTCAGTGGCCTCAGACGTCTACTCGCTGGCTGCCACCATGTTCTACCTCCTGTCGGGGCAGTACCCGAACGGGCCGAAATCCCTGGGACTAAACGCCCGCAGGGAGCGAATTCTCCACCGCCAGTTCGACAAACTGCGCGATGTCGCCCCGCATGTCTCCCAGGGTCTCGGCAGCGTCGTTGAACGAGGACTCTCCCTCGATCCAGTTGCTCGTCCCAACAGCGCGCAAGCTCTCGCAAACCAACTCGCTCAATGTTCACGCCCTCACAGACCTTGGCGCCGCGTCACACCCCACGACGGTCACGACCAGTGCTTTGAAGGGGGCGCCACCAACACGGCGAAGGCAGTCTCGGTCTGCGCGGTACAGGACGCACGCGGCCGCTACAGCGTCGAGGTGCGCCACGAGACAGGCCGGCGAGCACGCCAGCACGAGAAGAGCGGACTCCAACGAGACAGCCTTCCTGCCGCATTGCGCACTGTGCTTCGCAACGTCTAGCTTGCCGCTCGCCTGCTGGCTGTGGCCGCGCGCACGGCCCCGGACTACGTGCCTCGCGTACCGGACGACGATCACCTGCCGTACGAGCTTCTGTTTCCGAGCAGCCCCGCATAGCGAAGCCAGCGCTTGACGTCAGTACCGGGCGATGACCTGTCGCAGGTCCGTGCCCAGGAGGTCCTCCAGCGCCTGGATGCTGGCTGGTGGTAGTGGCAGCTCGCATTCTGGGTCTGTGGTGACGAGGCTGTACCTGGCGAAACCCGCAGCCTCGACGTAGTCGAGGGCGTTCAAGTCCGTCTGGGCAGAGCAACAGGGCATCGTCACGGTAAGCGCGTCGAAATAGCCGTCCGGAAGGGCTGCCGTGTCCATCGCGTCGCCCCACCAGTCTTCGATGTCGGAGCCGCATGCGGGGCACCGAACACCACACCAGTTCTCCCCGGGATCAATGAAGGCTGTGCCGGGGATGTCCCAGACGTCGTAACCGCCCAATGCCTCGGGAACCAGTTGTCGTAGCCGCGCTTGCGCAGCCTCGCTCACAGCGGGCGCAGGCGAAAAGTGCGGGTCCTTGGGTATGAGGTGGAGCAGCGTGATGCTCACGCTGCCGACCAGCCGTCCAGCGAGACTTCCGAGCCGTCATTCAGGTAATGGTGGAGGGCGCTGGCGGTGGTGTCGACGAAGGCTTCGGGGATGGCGTTGGCGTCGACCCAGCAGACCTGCGAGTGCTTGCGGGGTTCGCGGTTTTCGGGTTCGCCGGTCCATTCGTGGGCGGCGAAGACAACGGTGAGGAAGCCGTTGGGGGCTTCGACGCCCCAGGCGCCGTGGATGATGTGGGCGACCTTGAGGGACTCGGGCTTCACCGTGAGGCCGGTCTCCTCGTAGAGCTCGCGGACCGCGGTTTCGGTGATGGGCTCGCCCGGTTCGCTCTTGCCGACGGGGAGGTCCCACATGCCCTGGGCGAACTTGGCGTTCTCGCTGCGCTGGAGGAGGACGACGCGGTTGGTGGCCTTGTCGTGGACGATGACGGCCGCGACCAGCAGGGTCATCGATTCGAGCGCCGGCTTGAGGGCCTTCGGCTGGTCGTCGGTCTGCTGGGTCACGGTGTTCCCTTCGTCGGGCGGGTTGTTGGGCATGTTAGGCGAGGGCCTCGCGGGCGCGGCGGGCGAGATCGGCGGCACCGGGCACCCTGCGCCGCTGGTAGACCGCGAGGGTGGAGCGGATCGAGGTGATCGCCTTGCGGGTGCGGTCGGAGGTCATGCCCTCCATCAGGACCAGGGCCTGGGTCCAGGCGGCGACGGCTTCGTCGGCGCGGGCCTGTGCGGCGAGGCTGTCGCCGAGGTCGGCGTGGGTGAGGGCGTGGACGCGCTTGTACTTCTCCGGGTCCCAGCGGGTGAGGGCGTCTCGGTGCTGCTGTTCGGTGCCGATGTGGTCGGCGAGGTCGGTCAGGGTGCGGGCGGTGTGGCTGGCCACAGTGCCGGCGGCGGGGCCGCTCACGCGGGAGTAGCTGGGCTGGGGGCCGTCGTCACGGAGGAGGGCGTCCTCGGCGGCGAGCAGGGCGCGTGCGGCCGACGAGTTCTCGTCGGTGGCGGCGTAGGCGCGGGCGTGAGTAATGTGGAGGAGGGCCTCGGTTTGGCCGTCGATGTGGCCGAGACCTGTGCGGAGGGCTCCTTCGACGAGGTCGACGCAGTGGTGAGGCTGCTTGAGGCTCAGGGCCTGGTGGGCGAGGGCGCGCATCATCCAGGCGGCGTGGCCGTGGGGGTCGGCTTCGCAGGCGAGCTTGTAGCCGACCTGGTAGTAGCGCTGGGCGGCGCCTTCCTGGCCGAGGTCGTGGTGCTTCCACCCTGCGAGGTAGGCGAGTTCGGCGACGGCGCCGAAGGCTGCCCGGCGTAAGGCTTCATTGGGGAAACGTCCGCGCAGCATGGGGGAGGCTGTGTCAGCGAGGTACGCGGTGACGGTGGTCAGGCCGTGCCCGCCGCCGAGGCGCTCGTCGGCCGCACTGAAGGCCGCGGTGATCTGGCGTACGACGTCCACGTCCTCCGCCCCGACCAGGGACGTGCCGGTACGGGCGCGGAGCATGCGGGCAGTGGCTTCGTGGTCGTAGCCGAGCGGCATGGCGACGCCGGCGGTGGTGAAGGCCGCGATGGCGAGGAAGCGGCGGCGCTCGACGTCGGCCCGGCCCAGGTCGGTAGCCGCGAGGACGGGGTCGGATTCCGCCGGCGCTTCGTCATCGCTGGCCTGGAGGCCGATCTCGGTCTGAGTGATCGTGCGCCCCGCTCGACGGGACAGCGCTTCGGCGAGGTACTGGCCTACTCGGCCCGACGGGGCACGGGTGCCGTTCACCCAGTGGGAGATGGCCGACTTGTTGGTCTGGAGGATCTCGCCGTTCTCGGCGGCGATGCGCCGCACGTCTCTGGCGAGGGCCTCGTAGGTGCAGTCGACCGCCGCGATGACGTCACGCAGACGGGAGTTGGGTTCTCTCGGCGCCGCCACGATCGCCTCCACTCCGGAGCTGTAAACCGCGTATACCGCTTCAACTCCCTTCCACCGTACCCACTGAGCGTGACCACCGGTTCACTTATCAGCAGCCGCCCGGAACGGCGCGACCGTGATCCAGGCTTCCCCTTGGTCCGGGCGGCACCCCGAAGTTCCGTACGCCCACACCGGGCTCGGGCATTCCTGTGCCCGAGCCCGGCCGAATCAGAGACGGAGACACGGTGACCACCATCGACACCACAGCCATCACGGTCGAGCTGCCCGAGGCGTTCGACCCGCGCTGGAGCCGCCTGCCCGGCGTCCAGGTCGACGGCCGGCGCATCACCATCGACCCGGCCGAGTACTTCTTCCGCTTCGAGTCGAGCACCTGGCTCGTCGCAGACTGGGAGCTGGTCAAGTCCCAGCTCCTGGACGTGGACGAGACGACCGAGAGCGCGGTCGAGCAGCTCGCGCTCGACTTCATCAAGAACCACGGTGAGTCCACCTCCGACGCGGCCCGCGTCCTGGCCACCGCGTACGAGGTGTACGCGTACCTCTTCCGCGAGGAGCACCTGGCCGGCCTCGGCCTGCCGCAGATCACCGCCGACCACCTGCGGATGCTCCGCGAGGCCGCCACGCTCATGGCGCTCAACAAGGTCGAGCTGGACGGGCACATCTCCAACGTCGGCCCGTGCTGGTTCTTCCCCGCCGCCACCTCCGTCGTCTTCGACCTGGACGACGAGATGGGCGGGATGCTCGACGAGGTCTACCACGGCGGCTGGTTCAACGAGCACCGCCGGATCGAGTCCATCAAGGCCCACGCCGCGCTCGGCGGCCGACTCGTGCACGGCTGCCAGTCCGTGCCGGATCAGTCCGGCGGCGTGGTCGCGCCCTACGGTGCCTCGATGGCCCACTTCCGTGACGACCTCGCCGCGTTCAAGGCGGGCTGGATCGAGCAGGTCTACGCCCACCGAGTGAACCCCGCCGCGTAACCCCACCCGAACAGGCTCCGGGGCGGGCCGGCATCCCTCGCCCGCCCCGGACGCCACCATCTCTCCCCGGAGCCTGCAGTGACCACGAACCCCAGCGCCGAACTCCTCGACAACCTGCTCACCGCGACCGGCCAGACCACCGCCGTACGGGAGGAGGTACGTGTGTGGTCCATGTCCGGAGTCGAGCGCGTGACCTTCCCCGACGGCTCCACGGCCATCTTCAAGTACGCCAAGAAGCCCTTCGACAGCGAGGACCAGGCCCTCCGTCTGGCCCACACCCTCGGAGTACCCGTCCCCCGGATCCACGCCTCCGCCGTCCTGGACGGGTGGCTCGGCATGCTCATGGAGGACCTCGGACCGTCCGTCCGCGAGGCCGACGACCTCGACGGCGTCGCCGCGGCCGTGATCCTGCACGGCACCCGCACGGCTCCGCCCTTGCCCGTCCTCGACCAGGGCCGGCTGCGCACGCTCCCGTCCCGGGCGCTGGAGCATCTCGATCGGCTGCGCAAGGCCGACCGGTGGCAGGAGGCCGACGACGTCGAGGATGCGCTCGACCGGATCGCCCAGGCCGCCGAGGCCCGCTCGGCCGGAGCGGCGCTGGAACCGTTCGGCTGGGTGCACTCCGAGTTCCACCCCACCAGCCTCCACATCGGCGAGCGCGGGTGGCGGCTGCTCGACTTCGCCCGCGCCTTCACCGGCCCCGGCCTGCTCGACCTCGCCAGCTGGCACGGCACCATCGAGCCCCCGCACCCCATGCGCCTGCGCGTCTTCCTTGAGCAATACGTCACCGCTGGCGGCACCCCCGACGCCCTCGCCCCACGCGGCGGGCTCACCGCCGAACACTGGGCCCTGGGCTGGCACCGCATGTGGGCCGTCGAGTGGTTCATGGAGCAGTCCATCCGCTGGATCAACGACCCGGCCACCGACCCCGCCTACATCAAGGCCGTCCGCCGCCACCTCACCGACGTCCTCCACCTCCTGGAGATCTGACGTGCTCGCCCAGGCATCCCCCTGGCACGCCCACGCCCTCCAGCGCACCGCCGCCGGACTCGCCGAACCCCTCTCCGTACCCGCACGGATGGAATGGACCACGAGACCCGGCCAAGGTCCCGGAGCCGACGCCCTCGGCCCCGACCTGCGCGGCAAGCGACTCCTGGAACTCGGCTGCGGCCCCGGCCACAACGCCGCCCACCTCGCCACCCGCCACGGCGCCCACGTCACCGGCGTCGACCTGATCGGCCTCCAGGTCCGCCGCGCCCGCTCCCACTACGGACGGCTGAACAACCTCACCTTCGTCGCCGGCCACGCCCTGCACTACCTGCACGCCACCGACGAGCAGTTCGACGCGATCTACTCTGTCTTCGGCGCCATCGGGCTTGTCGCCCCCGAGCTCCTGCTCCCGGCCATCGCCCAACGCCTCACGCCTGGACGAGTGCTCGCCTTCTCCATCCCGCACCCGCAGCGCGGCGGTCGAAGTCCTTCTGGCGACGACCGGCCTCGCCGCGACTACGTCACCCTCCCCGACCGCACTCGGCTTCCCATCGCCCGTTGGGAGTTCTCCACGGACCGGTGGGAGAAGCACCTCAGCCAGGCGGGCTTCTGGCTCACCTCAGCCCAGGAGTTCCACGACCCCCGCATGGGCTACTGGCCCACCACCCTGCTGATCCGCGCTCACAAGCTCTGACCAGTCATTCGCCCCGGCTTCCCTTGGAGGAACCGATGCGCCAGCCCTACCTGCTCCTCGACGTCGACGGCGTCCTCATACCCTTTCCCAACGCGGATGGCTCGACCCCGGCCACCCACGCCCGTCACGACGTCGTCCCCGCCGGCCGCAGCGCCGACAACCCGGTCACCGTCTGCCTCAACCCCGACCACGACCGCCTTCTCATGGACGTGATCCGCACCGGCCTGCTCACTCCCGTCTGGTGCACCAGCTGGCGCCAGGACGCCACCACCCTCATCGGGCCCCTTCTCGACCTCCCGGCCCTGCCGTACGTCGATCTCCCGCGTCCGCAGATCACCACCAGCCACCCCAACGGCTACCTGTGGAAGCGCGACCACATCGACGCCTGGCTGGGCGACGCCCCCGCCGTCTGGATCGACGACGACTTCACCACCCTCGACCACGCCTGGGCAGCGGAGCGCAATGTCAAGGGAACGGCGACGCTCCTCGTTCAACCCGACCCGCACCTCGGGCTGCAGCCCGAGCACCTGATTGAGGTCACGACGTGGGTCTCACAGTTACCCACGGCCCGCGCTGCATGAGGACTGGTGCCCTCGCTGCCACGAGCAGCAAGGGCACCAGAGTGCTCTGTGGGCCCTGCCTGCCTGTGAAGGGATCTGTGAAACGGCCAGGGCTCTTCGTTCCATTCGGGCCGCCGCTCAACGGCATGGGGATTTTCGACGAGCGTCGCGCGGCGTTGGTCGGAGCCGCCTGCTAGGACTTGCCCCCGCTCGGTCTCTGAGACGGCAGCGCGTGAGCCCCGTGAATCTCGTTGTAGAGCGTCTTGTCAAGTGAGGTAGAAGGGCAGCATGGATACTGCCGTACTTGAACAGATGCTGGACGAGACCTTCGATCACGCGGTCGTGCACCACGGATACACCAACTACATGCGCGACTACGAGGTCGTCGTCTATGCAACGGCTGATCCCCGTACCGGCATCGCGCCGGCCCACCTCCGGTATCTCTTTCGGTACTGCGTTGAGGCGCGGTGCGAGACGTCAGTGCCGACGGAGACGTGGCGGGTCTCTTTGGATGACCGGCTCATCGACCATGAAACCGGTGTCGATCTCGACGGATACGTCTGGGGGGTGAAGTGGCATGACCTGTATCCGGGAGCCAAGATTCTGCCTGAGTCGGAGGCGACCCGCCGCTGGTCGAAGGCCGTCGGGATCGACTTCCACGAGGTACGCATCGAGACGAACGCACACAACCTGACCTTGATCTTCTCTGACCTTCAGGTCAGCGAGGTCCCGGCTGGATACGCACCCTTCGTCGCCGAGTAGGGATCAGGGGTCGTGTGATCACGCGACCGGCGGGTGGTCGGATTCGCTCAGACCCCTGGACAATGAGCCCGTCCTACGGCCCGTACCGAGTGCCTTCTGCGGCAGGATGACGCCCATGGATCAGGGGGTGGCGGCCGTCATAGCGGCCGGAGTAGCGGGTGTCGTCGGTGTGACCGGCAGTCTCATCGGCATGCGGATGGGGCGCCGACAGGTGAGCGACCAGGCACAGGTCGAGCATGAGCAGTGGCTCCGCGGGCAGCGGCAGGAGGCGTACATCGCCGTCCTGGATGCCTGGGACACGGCCGTGAAGGGCCTTCGGCGGTTGATCGAGGAAGAAGCCGAGAACCAAGTCCTCGGGACTCGCTATGAGGAAGAGCGCGAGGGCCACGAGCGGGACGTCTGGAGCGCTCTTGCCGAACGGGTCCGTGCGGAAGCTGATGACCTCAGCGTCGAAGCCTTCAAGGCGCTGGAGCGGGTGCAGGTCCTCGGCCCCGAGTCCGTCGACAAGACGGCGATCAACTTGGAAGACGCCCTGCACCTCATGTGCGGTGCGATACGAGCCAGAACGGGCACCCGAGAGTGGCCGGACTACGCCGGCTTCTCAGAAGCCGTCCGGGTAACCACCCGCGCACGCCAGGACTTCATGAACGCCTCGCGGTCCGTTCTCCGCTCCGCGCCGCGTCCCGGGAAGCGGTAGCCGCCGGGCCCGATGCCCCGCCACGAGGCGTGGCGGGGCATCGGGCCGGGGTCAGCGGTGCCGACTGCGCTCTTCGGGCCTCGTGGCCGCTGGTGTGGCCGGAGGGTGTGGCGTGGCGGACATGGACGACGTTCCGTTGACTGTACTTCGGCTGCGAGCGGCTTGCGTCCTTCGGTTTGGCTGAGCGGTGATGTGCCAGTTGAGGACCTCGGCGGGGTGCTCGGCGCCGTCGAGCTCTCGCTGGGCGCCCACCTCGGCCAGGAGACGTCGGGGGTTGTGGCCGGCGGTCTGGGCGTGGGCGAGGGTTGTGGTCAGGGCGGTCCAAGTGGGGTCGGCGAGGATTCGGTCGGCGTGGTCGGGGAGGGCTGCACGTACGTCCTGTTCGTAGCGGCGGGCGGTTGTGGCTCGTGGTGCGCGGCGGGCCAGGTCCGCCAGGACGGGTGTGGCGGCCTGCTGGTAGCCCGCCTGGAGGTGGCGGAGGGCTTCCTGGGCCGCTGCGGCCTGCTGTTCGTGGCCGCGTTGCTCGTGCCACTTGGCGGCGGCGCGGGCCAGGTGCACGGTGGCGAAGAGCAGGGCGATGGCGAGTCCGCCTGGCTGGTTGGAGGCGTAGGCGAGTTCCTTGGCGGCCTTGCGCAGGGCGGTGGCGGCCTGGTGGTCGGCGCGGGTGGCGGAGCGGCGGGCGCGGTTGAACGCCATCGCAGCCGCCTGCAGTTCCGCCCTGTGTGGGCCGGTCGTGGCGCTGGCGATGTTGTACAGGGCGTCACCGAAGGCGGCCAGGTGGCCCTGGGCGGCGGCATCGTCATCGGAGTCGAGGACGGTGTGTGCCGCGTGTATGGCGGTGGTGGTGTGGTGCCATGGGGCGGCGGGGTCCGCCACGTACCGGGGGTGGTCGGCCACCTTCTGGTCGGGGAGGCGTTCGCGTAGGCGGTTGATGGAGAGGTCGGGGGCGAGTTTCGAGCCGCCGTACCAGACGGGTTCGCCGGCCGTGTTGGTGTCGCCGGGGGCGGCGAGGCTGTAGCCGATCACGTCGCCGGTCTCGGGGCCGAGGCGTGTCTTGACCTTGATGCCGAGGGACTGCAGCACGGTGAAGTAGTCGGCTTCGTTGCGTACGGCGGCGGCGACCGCGTACGCCTGCTCGCGCAGCCAGTGCCGTGCCGTGACCGTCTGGCCCTGTCGCTCGGCCTTGGCGCGTTCGGCGCCGGTGGGGGTGCGGGGCGCGGTGAGGTCGCCGGACTTCAGGCGGCGCAGGCCGAACTCGGCCTCGATCTTGCGGCACTCCGCCTGGGCCCGCTGTCCATCGCGGTGGGTGCGAGGACGGCGCCCGTCGGCGCGGACCGTGGTGGCCATGATGTGAATGTGGTCGTCAGCGTGGCGCACGGCGATCCACCGGCATGCCTTCTCGTCTCCTTCGGGGGCGATGCCTGTGGCGTGAACGATGCGGCGGGCGACCTCGGCCCACTCGGCGTCGGTGAGGTAGCGGTCGCCGGGCGCGGTACGGACCGGGCAGTGCCAGACATGCTGAGGTGGCTTCTTGCCGCCCAGCTCCCGGGTGCGCAGGTCGACATGGTGGTCGAGGCGCTTGGCGAGCAGGGAGTAGGTGGCTGCCGGGTCGCGGCCGGGGTCAGGGGCGCCGGCCATGTCCCAGGCGGCCACGATGTGAGGGTCGGTGTGTTCGTCGCGGCGACCGGGGCCGAAGAGATAGACGATCAGCCCGCGGGAGTCGGAGCCGGTGGAGACGTCAGGAACCATGCGCGGTGCCCTCCGTCAGTACCTGGTCGATCAGTCGATAGCTGCTCTCGGCCGCTTGCTCAACGCGGTCCAGCACCGCCTCGGCGCGCTCAGGCACCGTTCCTCGATGGATGGCTGCGGTGATCCGGTTGAGGTTGCCGCCGATGCGGTTCAGCGCGACCGTCTGTGCCTGGACGGCCTCGATCAGCGGGCGGAGAGGATCGTCCTCCGGGCTGCCGACCAGCCCCGCCTTGCCGAGGGCGACGGCCAGGGCGGCGTCCCCGACGAATCCGGCGAACTTCTGACCGCGCTGGTGAGCGGCGGCGCTGATGACGCTTACAGCGGTCCGCGTGAAGCGGATGGTCTTCTCCTGGTCGCGCTTCTCCACGGTGCGCTTGCGGTTCATCAGCGCGGGCAGGGCGGGGGCATCGAGATCCCGCCAGGAGGGCTGCTCGACGGGCGGTTGGACGTCGGTCGGCGGCTGAGTACTCGCAGCGACGGAGTCGGGTGCGGGCGGGCAGCTGGTCTCGGCTACACCCTCCTCCGGCTCGGGCGCCCCCTGACGCTCGGCCTTCCCCTCCGCCACCCCTGGGGCGGGGACAAGCGCGGACGAAGCCTCGTTAGAGGCTCGTTCGCTCCAGCTTGCTGCTGATCGGCGGGTCAGGCCGAAGAATCCCTTGCGGCGGCGGGCGGGGGCGCTGTCGGTGCTCGTGTCGGGCATGGTGGTGCTCCGGTAGTCGTGTGCGGTGGGGCTTCGTCACGTCCGTTGCATCCGTCCCGTAGCTGGTCAGGACAGGTACGGAGGCGGTCGCAGGTACGGAGTGATCCGTATCGGCGAGGAACTCCGTCCCCGCGCTGACCTGCGCGGGGACGGATGCGACGGATTGATACGGAGCTGGTGTCAGCGAGTGGGCCTGGGGCCGGCAGGCCCGCCGGGCGGACCGATGGGCAGCGTCCCCGACGGAGACGTGGGCGGCTTGCCCTGGGCTCGACGTGCGGGCACGGTCTCGCCGGCTGCGGGGGCCGGTGGGGCAGGGTCGGGGCAGTAGCGGGCCCAGGCGTCGAGGAACTGGTTGCGGGAGTACGCCTTCGCCTGCCTGCCGTTCTCGAAGCGGTGGTTGGCCGGGCTGATGCCGAAGTCGCGCAATAGGTTGGCCAGGTGGTAGGCGTTCAGACCCTTGGTGCCGTACTCGGCCCAGGGTGCCTCGGCGTCCTGGATGAGGGCGGCGAGCAGGTCGTGGCTGCGCAGCGCCTCCTTGTCGCCCTGTTGCTCGAACACGCGGCGGATGTCCCGGAGCAACCGGGTCTTCAGCGTCGTCTGCTCGTCCTGGACCACCTCGTTCCTGGTCATCGCCAGGCAGGCGGCACGGGCCTGCGCGGGCCAGTGGCCGCCGGCCAGGTCGGCGACGATGACCAAGGGCTCCCAGGTGTCCGCGGCCCGGTCCTCGACCGGCATCGGTGGCACCAGTCGGTGCGCTGCCCCGCGTAGTGGGGTCAACCATGCGGCCAGCCGGTCGCGCAGCGCGTTCAGTTCCGGGACGGAGTGCCGGGAGCGGAAGGGCGCGACCTTCTCGCCGGGCTTGCGCTTCTGCATGCGGAGCACGACGGCGCGGTCCATGATCGTGTCCGGTAGGTCGCCGATGCCTGCCAGCGCGGCCATGGCGAAGGTCGGGAACGCGGTCGGCTTGTGCTCAGGGCCGGATATCCGCCAGGCGGGGCGGTTGCGCTGGTGTCCGGCGTTCAGCAGGCCGCGCAGGTCCTCCTTGTCGCCGGCCTTAGGGCCGAAGATGGTGTCGGCCTCGTCCACCAGCAGCGTCGGCGGGTCCTCGCCGATGATCCGGAAGACCACCGCTGGCGAGGTGTTTACCGTCATCATCGGCCGGGACACGGTCTCGTGGAGCACGTCCAGGACACGGGACTTGCCGCATCCCTTGGTCGGTCCCACCACCGCCAGGCGCGGCGCGTGCTGGAGGGCGGGCTGGATGTGGGAGGCCGCCACCCACAGGGTGACCGCGGTCAGTGCCTCCTCGCTCGGTAGTACGGCGTACCGTCCGATCGCGGCGCGCAGCTCGTCCAGTACGGCGGTCCCGTCCTGGTCCCGGTCCGCCGTGAGGCTGGCGCGCTCGCGGTCCCCAGTTCCCGGTCCGGGTTCGGGGGCCGTCCCCGGAGCACCGTGGTGACCGTGGTCAACCCGGACCGTCGGTCCGGGTTCGCCGTCCGACTGACCGGAACTCTCCGCCCGGTCCCCGGCTTCCGGACCAGGTCCACGGTCCGGGTTCCCGGTCCGGTCCGGTAGGCCGCTGAGCTGCGTGTTCTCCGTCGGTCCGGGTTCCTGGTCCGGGTTGTCCGGAACTCCGGTCCGGGTTTCGGTCGCGGGTCGGTCCGGTCCCGGACCGACCTGACCAGCGGCACGGTCCGGCTGCTCGCCGGTCACCGAAGGAGCGGACCGGCCGTCCGCTCGGTCCGGACCGAGCCACGGGATGCCCTGGCCGGGGACCGCAGCGGCAGGCCAGACGACCTTGTGGGATGTGTTCGAGGTGGCGGGGGACGTAAAGTCCTCCATCGGCGTTCCTCTCAGGTGAGGGACGGAACGGGCAAGGTCCCGCCTCTCACCGGTTCGTTCGTTCAGGGATGGGCGACGTGCAGGGGAATCTCCGGCCCTCGGCGTTGGCGCGCCGAGGGCCGTTGCTGTGTCCGGGCCTGGCGGTGGCTCACGAGGCCAGGCCCCATTCCTCCTGGCCCTGGATCAGGGTGCGCTCGTAGCGCAGCAGCTCGGCCTCGAGGTAGAGCACCCGCTTGCCGACCTTGATGCCGCGTGGCCCCTTTTTGATGTGGCGCCAGTAGCGGACGGTGCTCTCGGCTGTGCGGTAGCGCTCGGCGACCTCGGCGGTGGTCAGGTATCGCATGCATTCCCATTCGACTAGGTGGCGATTCGATCTGCATAGAGTTGTACCCCGGGATCGGCGGTTAACCAAATCGGGAAGCCCATGTTTCAATTGGGATAGCGACGGTGACGATGGAGGTTCGATGGCAGGCGACAGGCCCGAGGGCGGCGAGGTGCCGCTGCTCTACAGCGAGGGGAACGTGGCCGCGCGCGTGGCGCTGGAGCGCGAGGTCAGAGGGTGGAGCACGACCGAGCTGGCCGAGCGGGTGACCAGAGCAGGCATCAAGATGAACCAGACGGCGGTCTGGCGTATCGAGAACGGCACACCCCGCCGGCGCATCAACCTCGACGAGGCCCTCGCGTTCTCCCGCGTCTTCGAGCTCCCCCTCGAAGAGCTGATGTCACCGCCCCTGGAGGGGCTCGACATCGCCAGCCGACGCCTCGTCCAAGAAGCCGTCGAAGCGTTCTACGAGACCCGCGACGCACGAGACCGGCTCCATCGCGCCGTGGTCGCCATCTCCGACCACATCAAGGCCCACCCGGACAGCTCGCGGGCCATCCACGAGCAGTGCCTCCGCCTCATGGGCGATGAGCGGGACGCTCGCACGCTCAGCGGCGACATCGAGGACGGCGGCCACTACTGACAACCGACACGAAGGAGAGGCCACTTGGCCAACATCCAGAAGCGCCCCAACGGTAAATGGCGTGCTCGCTACCGCGACCTCGACGGCAAGGAGCACGCCCGCCACTTCGAGCGGAAAATCGACGCCCAGCGGTGGATCGACGAGGTCACGGCCAGCCTGGTCACCGGTCAGTACGTCGACCCGCGATCGTCGAAGAAGCCCTTCAAGGAGTACGCGGAGGAATGGCGGGCCATCCAGCCGCACCGGCCTTCCACGGCCAAGGCGGTGGCCCAGCACCTGCGCTGCTACGTCTATCCGGCCTGGGAGAAGCGGGCGCTCGGCGCCATCAAGCCCGGCGATGTGCAGAGCTGGGTCACCAGCCTGACCACCACGCACGGGCTGGCCGCCAGCACCTCACGAACGGTCTTCAACACGGTCAACGCCGTCTTCAGGGCGGCAGTCCGTGACCGGATGATCCCTCACAACCCGTGCGCCGAGGCGAAGCTGCCCTCGGTACCACGGAAGAAGATCGTGCCACTTGCCGTCGAGCAGGTACGGACGCTGTCCGAGGAGATACCTGCCCGATATAAGGGCCTCGTACTGCTCGGCGCGGCCACTGGGCTCCGCCCTGGCGAGCTCTTCGGCCTCCAGCTCCGGCACCTAGACCTGCTGCACGCGACCGTCTCGGTCGAGCAGCAGATCCAGCAGACCGCCAAGCACGGCGTGTACGTCTGCCCGCCCAAGACCGCTCGCTCGTACCGCACGGTCCCGCTGCCCCGCATGGCGGTGGATGCGATGAAGGCCCACCTGCGGGACTTCCCCGCCGATGGGCCCGAAAGCTGGATCTTCACGGCGCCGCAAGGCGGGCCCGTGGTCTACACGCACTTCATGGACGCCTCCTGGCGACCCGCCTGCGCGAAGGCCGGCATAGCGAAGGGCACCGGACCCCACGCCCTCCGGCACCACTACGCCAGCCTGTTGATCAAGCACGGCGAGTCCGTGAAGACGGTCTCCGAGCGCCTCGGCCACACCAACGCGGCCATGACGCTGAACATCTACACCCACCTGTGGCCCGACTCCGAGGAGCGGACCCGGGCCGCGGTCGACAAGGCGTACGCGGACCAGTCCGCCGATGCCCAGCCACGGGCCGACGAAGCGGCGTAGCCGCTCCCCCGCGTGTCGGATCCATCCAGCACGCTGTGGACTCTGCGTGGACCACAAAGGCCGCCCGACCCACTCCGCTACGAGTCAGGCGGCCTTTCACCGCTCGCCGGCCGGGACTCTTCCAGCGCGGACGGAACTCAGCCTCGCTCCTTGAACCAGTTCAGGATCCCCCGAGCGTCCTTGATGTAGTGCGTGGACTGGCCGCTGTGTCCGTCGTCGTCCCAATATTCATGGTCCGTGCGGATACCGACCTCGTCGGTGAAGGTGTCCGTAACCTTCTCCGTGCGGACGTACCTCCCGTCAGAGCTCCAGCCCGGATAACTCCTCGTGCGGGTCTCCCTGCGACCTCGGTACTTCTCGTCGTACTCGTCGATGAAATCGCTCAGGAACACTGCCTCGTCGTCCGTCAGCCGCACGCCGGATAGGTCGAGTTGTTCTCCGATGCGCTCGCGGAGTCTCTTCTTCTCGTTCCGATCCACTTTTCCCTCCCTGCTCGCGGCTAGATGCCTCTTGCTCATCATCTCCGCAGCGTGCCTCCAACATCGCCGGGATCCGCAGATCGGCAGCCGGGCATCCGCACGGCACCTGGCTCCACCGGCTGACCGACCAACGGGAGGTCACTCTCATCAATGACGGGTATCAGGGATGCAGGGACCGATCCGACCGGGCCCTGACCGGATGCCTTCCGCACCGCACCCCCGTTGGAGATCGTCCCTACTCAGGACCGATTCACGCCCTGTGATCGCGCGGGCTCTGAGGCCGTGCCAGTCCCTCCCAGAACAAGCAGTCACGGGGGTGCTGCTTGGCAACCTGCGGGAGCACCGGATCAGCGACCTTGCCGCGTATGGCCACGTCGTCGAGCGAGGCAATGACATCGAGAACCGAACGCGGCTCGAACTGTCCCGCCAGCCGCTTCGCCTTGTTACGCACGTTGTTCGGCGTAGGGCCGGCGTCGAGAACCGAGTGATGCCACAGCCGGCTGTGGTGGGCGCACCGGTTGCGCAGGTAGACCAACGACCTCACACGGTAGGCGAACCCGGCCTTCGCGACCCCGACGCTGGTCGCCACGGCATCGGCCAGTGCGCCGCTGGCTCCGCGCTCGATGGCCTTGGACAGCGTCCCGAACGACCACGCTTCAACGGCGGACCACACGGGCAGCTTGCTGTAGTCGACACGGTCACCTTCGGTGCCCCTGTACCGCAGGATGTGGCGGTCCTTGCTCCGGTCGATGTCGCGCAGGCACGACTCGACGGTCGGCTCAGCCTTGCCGACGTCGGTGTAGAAGCTTTCCTCGAGGAAGCTGCTGTACGGACCATGCACGTCGGCGATCACTCGGGCAACGTGCGTGCGGAGCAGGAGTTCGACCCGTGCGAGAGGTTGGCTGAGCGCGGTGCGTAGCGCCTCATCGGCCTCGTAGATGCGGCGGATCTCAGCGAACGTCGTGCCGGACGTAAACGCATCGTCGCCCATGTGGGGGGCTCGCTGGAAGTAGCGAGCGTAGCCGGAGAATCGGTAGTAGTTGTTCGAGCCAAAGAACGCCGCACAGACGGCCTCGTCGTCGATGACGAGGCCACGGCGGGCCAGGAGTGCGACCTGCTCCCCCACGGACAGGCTCGGCTTCACTCGCACCCCGGAAAGAAAGAGGCCCCTCCCATTTGAGCATCGTGGAGAGGCTTGGGAGGGGGTCGATTGCCACCATTCTAGCCGATGCGCCGAGCCTCGCACCAGCCGCTGCCTTCGGGTCGACCGGCTATTTCTTCCCGCCCGTCCCGCCGGTTCCCGCGTACCGGACCCATCCAGAACGCTGCGGACTCTGTGCGGACCGCAAAGGCCGCCCAACCCGCTCCGTCGCAGGTCAGACGGCCTTTCGCCGAACGTATTAGACGTTGAAGCGGAACTCCACCACGTCGCCGTCCTGCATGACGTACTCCTTGCCCTCCATGCGGGCCTTGCCCTTCGCGCGGGCCTCGGCGACCGAGCCCGTCTCGACGAGGTCGGCGAAGGAGATGACCTCGGCCTTGATGAAGCCCTTCTGGAAGTCGGTGTGGATCACACCGGCGGCCTCGGGGGCCGTCGCGCCCTGGGGGATGGTCCAGGCGCGGGCCTCCTTGGGGCCGGCCGTCAGGTAGGTCTGGAGGCCGAGGGTGGCGAAGCCGACGCGGGCGAGGGTGGCAAGGCCGGGCTCCTCGGCGCCGACGGACTCCAGGAGCTCCAGGGCGTCCGCCTCGTCGAGCTCGGCGAGGTCCGCCTCCAGCTTGGCGTTCAGGAAGATCGCCTCGGCCGGGGCGACCAGGGCGCGCTGCTCGTCCTTGAAGGTGTCGTCCGTCAGCTCGTCCTCGTCGACGTTGAAGACGTAGAGGAAGGGCTTGGAGGTGAGGAGGTGGAGGTCGTGGAGGAGCTCCGCCTTCTCCGAGCCCTGGACGATGCCCTGCGAGAACAGGGTGTCGCCGCGCTCCAGGATCTCCTTGGCCGCCTCGACGGCCGCGACCTTCGGGCCCACGTCCTTCTTGATCCGCGACTCCTTGGCCAGGCGCGGCAGGACCTTCTCGATGGTCTGGAGGTCGGCGAGGATCAGCTCGGTGTTGATCGTCTCGATGTCGTCCTTCGGCGAGACCTTGCCGTCGACGTGCACGACGTTCTCGTCCTTGAAGGCGCGGATGACCTGGCAGATCGCGTCCGACTCGCGGATGTTCGCGAGGAACTTGTTGCCCAGGCCCTCGCCCTCGCTCGCGCCGCGCACGATGCCGGCGATGTCGACGAAGTCGACCGTCGCCGGGAGCAGGCGCTGCGAGCCGAAGATGTCGGCGAGCTGCTGCAGGCGCGGGTCCGGCACGCCGACGACGCCCACGTTGGGCTCGATCGTGGCGAACGGGTAGTTGGCCGCCAGCACGTCGTTCTTGGTCAGG
Organism: Streptomyces sp. NPDC048623; assembly: GCF_040650755.1. Lineage (NCBI taxonomy): Bacteria > Bacillati > Actinomycetota > Actinomycetes > Kitasatosporales > Streptomycetaceae > Streptomyces > Streptomyces sp. NPDC048623. The sequence goes on along the minus strand of NZ_JBEZHV010000024.1, from coordinate 89,708 downwards.
GCGTTGAACAGGGTCGACTTGCCGACGTTCGGCAGGCCGACGATTCCGATCGTGAGCGACACGGTGGCGACTTCCCTAGGAGGAGTGGAGGTGGGGCGATCCCCCAGTTTACGGGGGCGGCGAACGGAGCCATGACGGCGCTCTTCGCGCCAAGGTCACCCAAAGGGCGTGTCCCGCACCCGGTTCCCCGCCCCTTCCGACCTACGTTGGTGGGGTGGAGCAGCACAGGACACGCAAGCCGCAGCCCCGCCGTCCCGCCGCGGACCGGCCGCAGGGCCCCGTGACGCCGCCCGGCGCACTGGTCGAGGGTGCCGCGGTGTACCGCGTCGCCGCCCGTCCCCGGCCCGGCCGGCCGCGGGTCGAGCGGCCCGCGCCGCCCGTCGTGGTCGCGCTGCGCCGGCTGCCCAACCCCCGTCTCACCGGCCTCGGCGCCGGGCTCTTCGCCTCCGCCGTGATGCTGGTGATCGGGTTCCTCGACTGGTTGATCCTGGACGGCTCGCCGCTCGCCTTCGGGCTGCTGTTCCTGCCGGTCAGCGCGCTGACCGCGTTCTGGGTCCGCACCGCCGACCTGGTCACGGCGCCGATCAGCGTGCCGATCGCCTTCGCCGTGGGCGTCGTGCCCATCTCGGGCGGTACGGGCGGGGTCGGAGGCCAGGCGATGGCGCTGGTCACCGCGCTCGCCGTGCACGCCGGCTGGCTGTACGGCGGGACGCTCGTCGCCGGTGTGATCGCCAGCGTGCGGAAGGTACGGGACATGGGGCGCCGCCAGCGGGCCGCGGCAGGTGCGGGCGCGGGTGCCGGGAGCGCGAGCGGCGGCAAGCCCGTACGGCCCGTGCGCCGGCCGGCCCCCGAGCGCGGGTAGCGGGCTGCGGGCAGAGGACAGCGGACAGCGACAGCGACAGCGGGAAAGGGCGCCGAGGATTTCCCGGGGCCCGGGGCCCGAGCCCCTACCGCCGGACAGGCCCCCGTTCCGTTCCCGGGCGCGGCCGTCCGGATGGGCCCCGCGGATGTCACGGGGCCCGGGGCCCGTCCGTACCGCCGGAAGCCTTCAGCAGCCCGGGTCCTCGCCCGTACCGCCGGAAAGGCCCCGACAGCCCCGGCCCCCGCCCGTACCGCCGGAGAGGCCCCGCCCGCCCGTACCCCTAACCGCCCACCGGCCCCCGCGCCGCCATCGCCGCGCCCACGATCCCCGCGTTGTTCTGCAGCTCCGCCGGGACGATCTCCGCCCGGATGCCCTCGATCAGCGGCAGGAACCTGTCGGCTTTCCGGCTGACGCCGCCGCCGATGATGAAGAGCTCCGGCGAGAACAGCATCTCCACATGCGCCAGGTACTTCTGGAGCCGTCGGGTCGCCCAGTGCTCCCAGCTCAGCTCCTCGTCCTCCCGCGCCTTCGACGAGGCGCGCTTCTCGGCGTCGTGGCCCTTGAGCTCCAGGTGGCCGAGCTCCGTGTTGGGGACGAGGGTGCCGTCCACGAAGAGGGCCGAGCCGATGCCGGTGCCCAGGGTCAGCAGGATGACGGTGCCCTTGCGGCCCCGCCCCGCGCCGAAGGTCATCTCGGCGATGCCGGCCGCGTCGGCGTCGTTGAGGACCGTCACCGGCAGGCCGTCGAGGCGGTCGCCGAGGAGCTTGCCCGCGTCGACGCCGATCCAGCCCTTGTCGACATTGGCGGCGGTACGGACGGTGGAGCCGGTGACGACGCCGGGGAAGGTGACGCCGACCGGCCCGGTCCAGTGGAAGGCGCGTACGACTTCCGCGACACAGCCCGCGACGTCGTCGGGCGTCGCGGGCTGCGGGGTCAGTACCTTGTGGCGGGGCTCCGCCAGGTCGCCGCGGTCCAGGTCCACGGGCGCGCCCTTGATCCCCGATCCGCCGATGTCCACTCCGAAGACGTTCATGGACCCAACGTTACGGGCTGATCACAGGAGCTACTCCTTGACGAGCGCTTCCGCCTTCGCCCGCAGGTCCTGGTCGCGCAGTTCCTTCGGCAGCGAGAAGGTCAGCGACTCGTCGGCCGTCTTGACCAGCTCGACGTCCGCGTAACCGCGCTCGGACAGCCACTCCAGGACCTCCTGCACGAGGACGTCCGGCACCGACGCGCCCGAGGAGAGGCCGACGCTGGTGACGCCGTCGAGCCAGGCCTCGTCGATCTCGCTCGCGAAGTCGACCAGGTACGCGGCGGGGGCGCCGGCCTGCTTGGCGACGTCCACCATGCGCTGCGAGTTGGAGGAGTTCTTGGAGCCGACCACGATCACCAGCTCGGCCTGGCCGGCCAGCTCCTTGATGGCGGTCTGGCGGTTCTGCGTGGCGTAGCAGATGTCGTCGGAGGGAGGGGAGATCAGCTCGGGGAACTTGTCCTTGAGCGCGTCGACGGTCTCCATGGTCTCGTCGACCGAGAGCGTCGTCTGGGACAGCCAGACGACCCGGGACGGGTCGCGGACCTCGACGTCGGCGACGTCCTCGGGGCCGTCGACCAGCTGGATGTGGTCGGGGGCCTCGCCGGAGGTGCCGATGACCTCCTCGTGGCCCTCGTGGCCGATGAGGAGGATGTCGAAGTCCTCCTTGGCGAACCGCACGGCCTCCTTGTGGACCTTGGTGACCAGCGGGCAGGTGGCGTCGATGGTCTTGAGGCGGCCCTGGCGGGCCTCCTCGTGGACGGTCGGGGCGACGCCGTGGGCGGAGAACATCACGATGTTGCCCGGCGGCACCTCGGTCGCCTGGTCGACGAAGATCGCGCCCTTCCGCTCCAGGGTCTGCACGACGTACTTGTTGTGGACGATCTCGTGCCGGACGTAGATCGGGGCGCCGTACTGTTCGAGGGCCTTCTCCACGGCGATCACGGCACGGTCCACGCCCGCGCAGTAGCCGCGGGGAGCGGCGAGCAGGACACGCTTCGGGCGGTTGGCGGCGGGCGTCGCAGTCATGGTCCCCATCGTAAGGCCGCGCCGGTGCCTGTTTCGGTCGGCGTTTTGATCGGGGGTTCGGCCGGGGCCGTGGCCGAGACTTGCGCCATGGCTGAGGAATCCCGGGTGCCGGACGACGACGGGTCCACGGACCAGGGCCGGGTGCCGGACCACGAGGGGCTGCGACGGAATCTGGGCTTCCGGGACCTGCTGGTCTACGGGCTGCTCTTCATCGCCCCCATGGCGCCGGTCGGCATCTTCGGCACGCTCGACGCCAAGTCGCACGGGGCCGTCGCACTCGTGTACGTGGTGGCCACGGTCGCCATGGGGTTCACCGCCTTCAGCTACGCGCAGATGGTGCGGGTCGCGCCGCGCGCCGGCTCGGTCTTCGCGTACGCGCGCGTGGCGCTGGGCGAGGGGCCAGGATTCGTGGCCGGGTGGATGGCGCTGCTCGACTATCTGCTGATCCCGGCCGTCGCGTACCTCTTCGCCGGCATCGCCATGGAGGCGCTCGTCCCCGAGGTGCACCGATGGGTGTGGACGGGGATCGCGGTCGTGGTGACGACCCTGCTCAATCTGTGGGGGGTGCGGGCCGCCGCCCGGGTCGGCTTCGCGGTGCTCGCGATGGAGATCGTCGTGCTGCTCGTGTTCGTGGTGTCGGCGGTCGTCGTGCTCGTACGGGACGGGGCGCAGCGGGACTGGTGGTCGCCGCTCACCGGCGACTCCGGGTTCTCGGCGGCGGCGGTCGTGGGCGCGGTGTCGGTGGCGGTGCTCTCGTACCTGGGCTTCGACGCGATCGCCTCCTTCGCCGAGGAGGTGACCGGCGGACCCTCGAAGGTCGCGCGCGCGGTGCTGGCCTGCCTCTTCCTCGCGGGCGGGCTGTTCGTGGCGCAGACCTGGCTGGTGGCGCTGCTCGAACCGGTCTCGTCGGCGGAGCTCACCCTGGATCCGGCGAAGCAGGGCTCGGCCTTCTACGACGCGGTGGACGTGTCCGTGGGCGGCTGGCTGCACGACCTCGTGGCGGTCTCGAAGGCGATCGGCGCGGCGTTCGCCGCCCTCGCCGGGCAGGCGGCGGGCGGACGGCTGCTCTTCGCGATGGGGCGGGAGCGGCGCCTGCCGCACCCGCTCGCCCGTACCGACTCGGGCGTGCCGCGGGTGGCGCTGCTCGTGTCGGCGGCGGTCACGATGATCGCGGCGGTGTGGGCGGCCCGCCGGGACGACGGGCTCGACCATCTGGTCTCGGTGGTCGACATCGGCGCGCTGACCGCCTTCGTCCTGCTGCACGCGAGCGTGGTGAGCTGGTTCGCGGTACGCCGCATGGCGGGCCCGCCGCGCCGGCTCCCCCATGTGGTGGTGCCGGTCCTCGGCGCGGCCATCCTGATCGCGGTGATCGTGGAGGCCTCGCCGTCGGCACAGGTGGTGGGCGTGGTCTGGTTCGGCATCGGGTTGGTGGTGCTCGCCCTGCAGGGGGCGAGCCGGCCGCTGTAGTGACGGCGCCGGGCCGAGCCCGGAGGGACGTCGGCGGGGCCGGGGTCCGCGCCCCGCACGGCGCCCCGCACGGCGGCCCTCCGCTGTCCGACCCGCCCGTTACGCTCGGCGCATGGGTCTGAACACGTCAGCGGAAGCGCCGCTCCCGGTCGGCGAGGTCTCCCGGCTCATCGGGGGGTGGATCGACCGGCTCGGGGCGGTCTGGGTCGAGGGGCAGATCACGCAGTTGTCGCGGCGCCCCGGGGCCGGGGTGGTGTTTCTGACGCTGCGCGATCCCTCGTACGACATCTCGATCAACGTCACGTGCTACCGCCAGGTCTTCGACGCCGTCGCCGACGTCGTCTCCGAGGGCGCCCGGGTGGTCGTGCACGCGAAGCCCGAGTGGTACGCACCGCGCGGGCAGTTGTCGCTGCGGGCGGCGGAGATCCGGCCGGTCGGGATCGGTGAGCTGCTCGCGCGTCTGGAGATGCTGAAGCGGACGCTGGCCGCCGAGGGGCTGTTCGCGCTCGACCGGAAGAAGCCGGTGCCGTTCCTGCCGCAGCTGATCGGACTGGTCTGCGGGCGGGCGTCGGCGGCCGAGCGGGACGTCCTGGAGAACGCGCGGCGCCGCTGGCCCGCCGTCCGCTTCGAGGTGCGGAACGTGGCGGTGCAGGGCGTGAAGGCCGTGCCGCAGGTGATCCAGGCCGTGCAGGAGCTGGACGCGCACCGGGACGTCGACGTGATCGTCGTCGCCCGGGGCGGCGGCAGTGTCGAGGACCTGCTGCCGTTCTCGGACGAGCAGCTGGTGCGGGCGGTGGCCGACTGCCGTACGCCGGTGGTGTCGGCGATCGGCCACGAGCCGGACTCCCCGCTGCTCGACCTGGTCGCCGATCTGCGGGCGTCCACGCCCACCGACGCCGCGAAGAAGATCGTGCCGGACGTGGGCGAGGAGCTGGAGCGGGTGCGCGGGATGCGGGACCGGGCGCTGCGCGCGGTGCGCGGGCTGCTCGAACGCGAGGAGCGGGGGCTCGCGCACGCCCTCGCCCGGCCGGTGATGGAGCATCCGCAGCGGATGGTGGAGGTCCGCGAGGACGAGCTCGACGCGCTCCTCGCGCGCAGCCGGCGCACCTTCGGGCATCTCCTGGACCGGGCCGATTCGGAGCTCTCGCACACCCGGGCCCGGGTGCGTGCGCTGTCCCCGGCGGCCACGATGGAGCGCGGTTACGCGGTGCTCCAGCGGGCCGACGGCTCGGTGGTACGGGACCCGGCGGAGGTCGCGGCGGACGAGGAGCTGCGGGCCCGGGTGGCGGCGGGCGAGTTCACGGTGCGGCGCGTGGACGGCTGACGGCCCCCGGCCCGTACCCACTTCAACCTGACGACGACGAACGACACACACGAAGGTGGCATCCATGGCAGCGCGCAACGGCGCGGAAGAGGCGGTCGAGACCGCGACCGCACTCGGCTACGAGCAGGCGCGGGACGAGCTGATCGAGGTCGTCCGGCGTCTGGAGGCGGGCGGTACGACCCTGGAGGAGTCGCTGGCGCTCTGGGAGCGCGGCGAGGAGCTGGCCAAGGTGTGCCGGCACTGGCTCGAGGGCGCGCGGGCGCGGCTCGACGCCTCGCTGGCGGCCGAGCGCGCCGAGGAGCAGGGCGAGGCGGCCGGGGGCGCGGGCCCGGACGAGGGCTGAGCCGAAGGCCGGCGCGCGGGGCAAAGCACAGACCGGCGCGCAGGCCAACGCGCAGGTCAAAGCGCAGGTCACGTACACTTCACCTGTGAACCGGATCACTATCCGATTCATATAGTTGAAATTTCATCTACCTCGCCGTACTGTCGAGACATCGCTCGAACCCCCCGACGAGCGACCCCCTTGCAGTTCGGAAGGTACGCAGCATGTCTCTCGCTCTTGACCCCGCCGCCCAGGACCTCCTCTTCCGTGAGGCCCGCACTGCCAACACGTTCACCGACGAGCCGGTGACCGACGAGCAGGTCCAGGCGATCTACGACCTGGTCAAGTTCGGCCCCACCGCCTTCAACCAGAGCCCGCTGCGCATCACCCTGGTCCGCTCCCCCGAGGCCCGCGAGCGCCTGGTCCAGCACATGGCCGAGGGCAACGCCGCCAAGACGAAGGCCGCCCCGCTGGTCGCGATCCTCTCCGCGGACAACGAGTTCCACGAGGAGCTGCCGGCCCTGTTCCCGCACTTCCCGCAGGCCAAGGACATGTTCTTCGGCGAGCGCCCGGTGCGTGAGCAGTCCGCCCAGCTGAACGCCGCCCTGCAGGCCGCCTACTTCATCGTCGGCATCCGCGCCGCCGGCCTGGCCGCCGGCCCGATGACCGGTCTCGACTTCGCCGGCGTCCAGAAGGAGTTCCTGGACGACGACCACACCCCGCTGATGGTCATCAACATCGGCAAGCCGGGCGAGGACGCCTGGTTCCCGCGCTCCCCGCGTCTGGCCTTCGACGAGGTCATCACCACCGTCTGATCCCGGACGGCGGCATGAGGAAGGGCCCCCGGTGCACCTGCACCGGGGGCCCTTCCTCGTAGCCGCGACGTACGCGGATCACACCTTCTTCGACTGCAGCGCGCCCGCCATCTCGCTCAGGCGCTCGAACGACGCCGTGCCGCTCACGACCGTCGTCGCGCCGCCCTCGGAGCGCACCAGGGCGTCGTACTTCGGGCCCTCCCAGCGCTGCCACACCTGGCCGCCCACGGTCGCGGTCCTCCCGGTGTCCTTCGCCTCCAGGGTGACCTTGGGCACGTACTTCGCGGGGTCCTCGGTGGACTGCTGGACCGCCACGTACTGGGTGTCCGGGTCCAGGAAGCCCAGCTTCCAGGTGTTGTGCTCCTCGCGCTTGTACGAGACGACCGTCGCCTTCCAGTCCGCGCCGAGGCCCTCGGGGGCCAGCACCGGGTACGGTGCCGCCCGCTGGGCCGTCAGGAGCTCGACCCGGTAGTCCTTGGCCTTGACCGGTTCGGCCTTCTCGTCGTGCGGGATGAAGAGATACATCACGCCCGCGGCGACCATGATCACCGCGAGGGACTGGAACATCCCGCGTACCGTCTGCCTGCCTCGCTGCTTACCTGCCACGCCCCCATGGTCGCATCACGGTGTTGTGCTCATACGTGGGCCCCTCTGCTCATTTTGTCGACCTGACGATAGAGTCAGAGCACCCTCCTTATTTCCGGCCGTCGCCGTACAGAAAGGTGCGCTCCGATGACCGAGCATCACTTGCCGCCCGAGCTCGAGGTCTCTCCCGAGGCTCCCGACCGCAACCTCGCCCTGGAACTGGTCCGGGTGACCGAGGCCGCCGCCATGGCCGCCGGCCGCTGGGTCGGCCGCGGTGACAAGATCGGCGCCGACGGTGCGGCCGTGAACGCCATGCGGACCCTGATCTCCACCGTCTCGATGAACGGCGTCGTCGTCATCGGCGAGGGCGAGAAGGACGAAGCCCCGATGCTCTTCAACGGCGAGCGGGTCGGCGACGGCACCGGCGCCGAGGTCGACATCGCCGTGGACCCGATCGACGGCACCACGCTCAACGCCAAGGGCATGCCGAACGCCATCGCCGTGCTCGCCGCCGCCGACCGCGGCACCATGTTCGACCCGTCCGCGGTCTTCTACATGGACAAGCTGGTCACCGGGCCCGAGGCCGCCGACTTCGTCGACATCAACGCGCCCGCGTCGGTGAACATCCGCCGGGTCGCCAAGGCCAAGGGCATGAACGCCGAGGACGTCACCGTCGTCATCCTGGACCGCCCGCGGCACGAGGGCATCGTCAAGGAGATCCGCGAGACCGGCGCCCGGATCAAGTTCATCTCCGACGGCGACGTGGCCGGCTCGATCATGGCCGCCCGCGAGGGCACCGGCGTCGACCTGCTCATGGGCATCGGCGGCACGCCCGAGGGCATCATCTCGGCCTGCGCCATAAAGTGCCTGGGCGGTGTGATCCAGGGCAAGCTGTGGCCCAAGGACGACGCCGAGCGCCAGAAGGCCCTGGACGCCGGGCACGACCTGGACCGGGTGCTCTCCACCAACGACCTGGTCTCCGGCGACAACGTCTTCTTCGTCGCCACCGGCATCACGGACGGCGAGCTGCTGCGCGGGGTGCGCTACCGCTCCGAGACCGCGACCACCCAGTCGCTGGTGATGCGCTCGAAGTCCGGCACGATCCGCCAGATCGACTCGACGCACCGGCTCGCCAAGCTGCGCGCCTACAGCAAGATCGACTTCGACCGGGCGCAGTAGCCCGCGGCCCGGCGCGGACCGGGCGAGTCAGCGGTACGAAAAGGGGCGCCCCCATGTGCGGTGGGGGCGCCCCTTCCCGTACGGACACGCGGAACGGAGCTGTCGGACCCGTCAGCCGGCCTGGGCGATCCGCTCGGCCCGCTCGGCCGCGGCGGCCTTGCGCAGCTCGACCTCGCGGCGGCGGCGCCGTGCCAGCACGACCCGGCGCTCGGCGGCGGTGAGCCCGCCCCACACGCCGTACGGCTCGGGCTGGAGCAGGGCGTGCTCGCGGCACGAGACCATCACGGGACAGCGGGCACAGACCCGCTTGGCGGCCTCCTCGCGGGAGAGCCGGGCCGCGGTCGGCTCCTTGGAGGGGGCGAAGAAGAGTCCGGCCTCGTCCCTGCGGCACACCGCCTCCGTGTGCCAGGGGCCGGCCTCGTCCTCCCGGGCGGGGATCCGCTGGGGAGGCACGGCGGATGCGGCGACCCGGAGGGGCGGCTGATGCGGCGTGTGCAGCACGGTCTACTCCTGACGACGGCTTCCGCGGGCGAGCGAGCGACGATGCCCCAGCCCTACCCGCTGTGCGCGCGCCTATGCACTGCGTGCCGCGGCGTTCCGCTTCGCGGACGCCGGGCGGCGAATTCCGGTCACCGCCGGACCCGCCGGAACGCGGGCGTCAGTTGCCGAGATGCTTGCGCATCTTGTCCTGAACCAGGTTCTGCAGGTCGGTGATCCACTTGCCGCGCTTGGGGCGGGCCTCGACGTTGCCGAAGATCGCCCAGCCGTTGACCACCACGACCGGGGCCTGGGGGTCGGCGCCCTCCAGGGTCACCACCTCGAAGTTGCCGAAGACGCCGGTGCCGCTGCCGTGCAGCGTCACGTTCTCCGGGACGCGGACCTCGACGTTGCCGAAGATCGAGGTGGCGTTGATGGTGGTGAGGCGCTGGGCGAAGATCGCCTCGGTCAGGTCGATCTCGATGCTGCCGAAGAGGGAGAAGGCGTTGGTGCGCCGGCCGACCCGCCAGCGGCCCTTGCGGGTGGAGGCGGAGAACACCGCGATCAGGTTGTCCGCCGGTCCCTGGGCGTCCTCGGGGCCGTACAGCAGTGGGGTCCGGGTGTCCCGGCCGGTCCGGGCGGCGGGCAGGTCGCGCACGATCGGCTCCAGCTCGCCGACCGTCTTGGCGCGGTAGACGGCGTCGATCCGCTCGGAGTGCTCGTCGGCGTCGATCCGGCCCTCGGCCAGGGCGTCCCGCAGGATGTCCGCGATCCGGTCCCGGTCGGCGTCGGAGGCCCGCAGCGAGCCCTGCGGATCGGCCGGCTCGGCGTACGCGGGCCGGGCCGCGGGGGTGGGCGCCGGGGCGGGCTCGGCGGGGGTGACCGGCTGCTGGGGCTGCTTTTCGAGGTCCACGACCTCAGCCTAGCGAAACGCGATAGATCGCGACTAGGGGGAGCCCTCGTGTCCTGTAGACGGCCGGGCCGAACCGGCCGCGAAGGGCGGCGGGTTGGGTCGGCGGCGCCGGAACCGGCCTCCCGCGCACCACGCGCGTGTGGGGCCCGTCCGCGCCGTTCCGGAGCGGTCCCGGCGCCTACTGAGCCTTACCTCACAGGATCGGGACCGCTCCCGCGTCTTACGCTGGAGGGCGCGGCCGCCAACGGAGGCGGCCCGCTGCTGTCGCCGAGTGAGGAATGGCTGCCGTCATGCCAGAGTTTGCGTACTCCGATCTGCTCCCCCTGGGAGAGGACACCACGCCCTACCGCCTGGTGACCTCCGAGGGCGTCTCGACCTTCGAGGCCGACGGCCGTACGTTCCTCAAGGTCGAGCCGGAGGCGCTGCGCAAGCTGGCCGCCGAGGCGATCCACGACATCCAGCACTTCCTGCGCCCGGCCCACCTGGCCCAGCTGCGCCGGATCATCGAGGACCCGGAGGCGTCGGCGAACGACAAGTTCGTCGCGCTGGACCTGCTGAAGAACGCGAACATCGCCGCCGCGGGCGTCCTGCCCATGTGCCAGGACACCGGCACCGCGATCGTCATGGGCAAGCGCGGCCAGAACGTGCTCACCCGGGGCGGCGACGAGGAAGCCCTCTCGCGCGGCATCTACGACGCGTACACCAAGCTCAACCTGCGCTACTCGCAGATGGCTCCGGTCACCATGTGGGAGGAGAAGAACACCGGCTCGAACCTGCCCGCGCAGATCGAGCTGTACGCGACCGACGGCGGCGCGTACAAGTTCCTCTTCATGGCGAAGGGCGGCGGCTCCGCCAACAAGTCGTACCTCTACCAGGAGACCAAGGCGGTCCTGAACGAGGCCTCCATGATGGCGTTCCTGGAGGAGAAGATCCGCTCGCTCGGCACGGCGGCCTGCCCGCCGTACCACCTGGCGATCGTCGTCGGCGGCACGTCCGCCGAGTTCGCGCTGAAGACCGCGAAGTACGCCTCCGCGCACTACCTGGACGAGCTGCCCGCCGAGGGCTCCGCCGAGACCGGCCACGGCTTCCGCGACAAGGAGCTGGAGGAGAAGGTCTTCGAGCTGACGCAGAAGATCGGCATCGGCGCGCAGTTCGGCGGCAAGTACTTCTGCCACGACGTGCGTGTCGTCCGTCTCCCGCGCCACGGCGCCTCGCTGCCCGTCGCGATCGCCGTGTCCTGCTCGGCCGACCGCCAGGCCGTCGCGAAGATCACCGCCGAGGGCGTGTTCCTGGAGCAGCTGGAGACCGACCCGGCGCGCTTCCTGCCGGACACCACCGACGAGCACCTCTCCACGGAGAGCGACGTCGTGAAGATCGACCTCAACCAGCCGATGGACACGATCCTCGCCGAGCTCACCAAGTACCCGGTGAAGACCCGTCTCTCGCTGACCGGCCCGCTGGTCGTGGCGCGCGACATCGCGCACGCCAAGATCAAGGAGCGCCTGGACGCGGGCGAGGAGATGCCGCAGTACCTGAAGGACCACCCGGTCTACTACGCGGGCCCGGCGAAGACGCCCGAGGGTTACGCCTCCGGCTCCTTCGGCCCGACGACGGCCGGCCGGATGGACTCCTACGTGGAGCAGTTCCAGGCGGCGGGCGGCTCGAAGGTCATGCTGGCCAAGGGCAACCGGTCGAACCAGGTCACGGACGCGTGCGGCGCGCACGGCGGCTTCTACCTGGGCTCGATCGGCGGCCCGGCGGCCCGTCTCGCGCAGGACTGCATCAAGAAGGTCGAGGTCGTCGAGTACGAGGAGCTCGGCATGGAGGCGGTCTGGAAGATCGAGGTCGAGGACTTCCCGGCGTTCATCGTGGTGGACGACAAGGGCAACGACTTCTTCCAGAACCCGGCCCCGGAGCCGACCTTCACGCACATCCCGGTGCGCCAGGGCTCCCAGCTGTCGTAACCCCGGGTAGCACTTTGCGGCGCCCCCGGTCCTCCGCGGACCGGGGGCGCCGTCACGTCCCGCTCGGAAAGTCGCTACCGACTGGTAGTCATTCGGTCACCTACTGGTCAGTATGGGTCGCGAGCATGTCAATCACTGAGCCGGATGACCACCTCTCGGGAGCCCCCCATGCCCTCCGCCAAGGCCAAGGCCACCGCGGCCACCACCCTCGCCCTGACCGCCGTCCTGGTGCTCGGCGCCGCGCCCGGCGCGTCCGCCGCCGACCCGGACAGCCACGTCACCTCCACGGCCGCGATCAACGACGTCGACTACACGACCTGGCGCAAGGACGTCGCCGCCGTGGTCGCGCAGGCGAAGCCGTACATCCAGGAGCGCGCCGAGGACGCCGGCGGCCAGAAGCAGGCCATCGTCCTCGACATCGACAACAGCTCGCTGGAGACGGACTTCCACCCCTTCTGGGAGCTGCCGACGCCGGCCATCCCGGAGGTGCGCGACCTGGTGAAGGACGCGCACGCGCGCGGGGTGTCGGTCTTCTTCGTGACGGCCCGTCCGGGGATCATCTACTCGCTGACGGACTGGAACCTGAAGCAGGCCGGCTACCCGGTCGACGGTCTGTACGTGCGCTCGCTGCCCGATCTGTTCGCCGAGGTCAGCGCGTACAAGACGGCCAAGCGCGCGGAGATCGAGGGCAGGGGCTACACGATCGTCGCCAACATCGGCAACAACACCACCGACCTGGTCGGCGGACACGCCGAGCGCACCTTCAAGCTGCCGGACTACGACGGCAAGCTGTCCTGACGCACCGACACGTCCGCGGCGCGTCCCCGCACCTCCCGGTGCCTCAGCGCCCGGTGATGTGGAACTCCATCTGGTCGTAGTCCCCGGACGGGGTCACACGGATGTAGCCGCTCGCGCTCTTGAAGTCGCCGGTGCCACCGGTGACGGCGAGATCGAAGGCGGACGGCACCATGTTCGTGACGTCGAACGTGGTGAGCGCCTGGGCGGTGAGCTGGCCGCCCGGGCCGCCGTTCAGGACGAAGGTGCCGATGCAGTTCGCGTCGACCGGGTCTCCGGAAGTGCGCACCACCCCGCAGATGACGCCGTCCCGGCCGACCTTGTCGCCGCCCTTGGTCTTGAACAGGTCGTCGGCGAACGTGAAGGTGTCGCCCACCTCGGGCGGCGGGGCGCTCTCGTCGGCCCCTGGCGCCGGGACCTCCTTGGCAAACAGCGTGAACTCGAAGTCGCCCTGGCCGGCCGGTACCGAGGCCGAGGCCGGCAGCGGGGCGGCGGTGACGAGAGCCACGGCCGCGACCGTGCCGGCGCCGATCGCGCCGATCCTCCTGAAGCTGCGCATGTCCTGCCTCCTGCGGGTGGCGGATCTCCCCCGAGGCCCACTCGTCATTGTCCGGCCGTCGGCGGAGGGCCGCACCCGGTCATGGATGATGAGCACATGCCAGAGAGAGCACCCCTGCGTACGGCGGTTCCCGCAGCCCTCCTCGCGGCGGCGGGGCTGCTGCTCACCGCTTGCGGTACGGGGCAGGAGCCCGGTGCGGCGCCCACCGGAGCCGCCGCGCCCACGCCCGCGCAAGAGGCCCAGGAAGGCACCGCCGCCCCGGCCGCCACGCTGGGCGGGCCCGGCACGGCCTGCGCCCTGCCGTTCGCGTTCTCGCTCGCCGAGGACTGGAAGCCGAAGGCGGTCGAGGTGCCCGCCGACCCCGACCTCGCCGAGCTGACGAAGCAGGGCCCGGCCACGCTGCGCTGCGAGGTGGACGCCAAGCCCGCCGGGCACCTCGGCTTCCTGCGGGTGTGGACCGTCCCCAAGGGCCTGGCGCGCCCGGCCCTGGAAGCCTTCGTGAAGGCGGAGAAGGGCTCGCGCAGGGCCGTCTACGCGGACACGAAGGCGGGCCTGCTGCCCGCCGTCCAGACGGTGTACGAGGTCCACGGCGAGCTGACGGACGAGACGAAGACCGAGCGCGCCTTCGCCGTCGAGACCGCGGACGACACGGTCGTCATCGTGCATCTCGGCGGCCTGGACACCGAGGAGCACGAGGCGATGCGCCCCGCGTACGAGCTGGCCAGGGCCACCCTCGCGACCCCGTGAACGGGCCGTGGCCCCTCGTCCGGTGCGGGACGAGGGGCCACGGCGTTCCGTGGGGGCTGATCGCCCGTTACGAGGTGAAGCGCTGGTTCGCCGAGCCGTCGCAGGCCCGCAGCCGGATCGCGTCGTCGGCCGCGCTCTGGGTCAGGCACAGGCCGGTCGCCGCGGCCGGGCGCAGCGTGGCGCCGTCACGGACGAACTTCTGGTTGGCGGCGCCGCTGCAGTTCCAGATGATGAGCGCCTTGCCCGACTCGTAGGCCGCGCCGGGGACGTCGAGGCAGCGGTCCTGGGTGAGCTGGGTGTGCAGGGTGCGGCGGGTGGAGTCGTACCACCAGCCCTGGTTGCGGCCGCCGTGGCAGTCCCAGCCGAGGACGGCGGTGTTGTTGGCGGAGTTCGAGGCGTTGACGTCGAGGCAGTCGCCGGTGGCGGCGTTCTTCAGCGGCCGGTAGACGTCGTCCCAGGCGACCGGGAAGAGCGTGGGCGTGCCGGAGGAATTGACGTCGGCGCAGCTCGCCTCGCGCAGGCCCGAGTTGTAGATCTGGGTGAGGCAGGACGCGAAGGCGCCGTGGCCGCGGTCGTTGGGGTGGAAGGACTGGCGGGCGGTGTTCTCGTCCCACGGGAAGTGGTCGGCGAGGTCGAGGTAGAGCCCGCGGGCCCAGGTGTCCTCCATGCAGACCTCGTGGCCGTGGAAGAGCCGCGAGTTGTCCAGGTAGACGGCCCCGGTGTTGCGGGCCGCCGCGCGCATGCCCAGCTCGAAGGCCGGCACCGCGGAGTTGCGGCCCCACTTGGCGTCGGAGTCGTATCCGGCGCAGCCGCCGGGGAGCTTGCCGGGGAAGTTCGGGTTGTCGTAGATGTCGGGGCCGATCGGGCTCGGGTAGCCCATGACCACCAGCTTGTAGTCGGAGTCCGCGTACCCCGCGTCGCGCATCACGGTGCGCAGGTCCCCGACCGTGGCCTCGACCTTGGGGCGCAGCCCGTCGACCCGGGCCTGCCAGCCGGGGGCGTACTTCGGCTCGCAGGCGCCCTGGCTGAGCACCCAGCGGGTGACGCAGTCGGTCATGACGGGGCCGAACTGGAGGTCGTCGTTGGCGCCGGCGACGAGGACGACCATCTTGATGCGGGTGTTGCGGGCCTTGATGGCCAGGCTGTCGCTCTGGACCAGCTCGTCGGCGTACTGCTTCGAGCCGCCGATCCGGATGTTCCCGGTGTAGGCGCCCGAGCAGGCCACGTTGAAGGTGAGGTCGGCGGCGATCCCGGTCCGGTGGATCGCGGATTCGGGCGAGCGGTGGCACTGGTTCGACGAGGTGTTGGTCGCCGGGTCGTAGTTCCCGACGCCCTCGCCGGAGATCTCGCTGTCGCCCAGCGAGATCAGTCCGGTCCTGCGCTCGGCGAGCGGGCGCTCCTCGGGGCTGCCGTAGATCCGGGTGGCCTCGGCGGCGCGGATCGCCTCCAGCTCGGGAGAGAGCGGTACGGAGGAGATGGCGGCCGTGTCGCTCGTGTCGGCCGCGCCGGCGGGGGTGGCGGCCGTCATGCTGCCGAGGGCGGCCGCGGCAGCGGCGAGGGCCGCGATCGGCCAGCGGACTCTGTACCTGGTGCGCCTCATTGCGCCTCCTGGAAGTGGGGTTACCCACGGTTTTTACTGGCCGGTAAGCGACTTGGGAATACATGGAACAAGACAAGTGCTCATCTTCTGCAGGAGGTTGACGAACCATGAGCGACCAAGAGACAGGTGCCGGAGCGGGCACCGGCACCGGTTCCGGCAGCACCGGAGCCGGCACCGGGGGCTACCGCGTCGAGCACGACTCCATGGGCGAGGTCCGCGTGCCCGCCCACGCCAAGTGGCGCGCCCAGACCCAGCGCGCGGTGGAGAACTTCCCGGTCAGCGGCCAGCGCCTGGAGCGCGCCCACATCGCGGCGCTCGCCCGGATCAAGGCCGCCGCCGCCAAGGTCAACGCCGAGCTCGGCGTGCTCGACCCGGAGGCGGCGCGGGCGATCCAGGAGGCGGCGGAGGAGGTCGCGGAGGGGCGCTGGGACGAGCACTTCCCGGTGGACGTCTTCCAGACGGGCTCGGGCACCTCCTCGAACATGAACACCAATGAGGTGCTCGCGACCCTGGCCTCCGAGCGGCTCGGCCGGGACGTGCACCCCAACGACCAGGTGAACGCGTCCCAGTCCTCCAACGACGTCTTCCCGTCCTCCATCCACATCGCGGCCACCGCCGCCGTGACCCAGGACCTGATTCCGGCACTCGATCATCTGGCCGCCTCCCTGGAGCGGAAATCAGCCGAATTCGCGAGCGTGGTCAAGTCCGGGCGTACGCACCTGATGGACGCCACCCCGGTCACCCTGGGCCAGGAGTTCGGCGGCTACGCGGCGCAGATCCGGTACGGGGCGGAGCGGCTGCGCGCCTCGCTGCCGCGGCTCGCCGAACTGCCCCTCGGCGGCACCGCGGTGGGCACCGGCATCAACACCCCGCCCGGCTTCTCCGCCGCCGTGATCGCCGAGGTGGCCCGCGCCACCGGCCTGCCGCTGACCGAGGCCCGTGACCACTTCGAGGCGCAGGGCGCCCAGGACGGTCTGGTGGAGACGTCCGGGCAGCTCAGGACCATCGCCGTCTCCCTCACCAAGATCGCCAACGATCTGCGCTGGATGTCCAGCGGCCCGCGCACCGGCCTCGCCGAGATCAATCTGCCCGACCTCCAGCCGGGCTCCTCGATCATGCCGGGCAAGGTCAACCCGGTGATCCCGGAGGCGGTCCTGATGGTCGCCGCCCAGGTGACCGGCAACGACACCACGGTCGCCGTGGCGGGCGCGGCCGGAAACTTCGAGCTCAACGTGATGCTGCCGGTCATGGCCAAGAACCTGCTGGAATCCGTACGCCTTCTGGCCAACGCGTCCCGGCTGCTCGCCGACCGCACGGTCGACGGCATCACCGCCAACGCCGAGCGGGCCCGCGAGTACGCCGAGTCCTCGCCGTCCGTCGTCACGCCGCTCAACAAGTACATCGGCTACGAGGAGGCGGCGAAGGTGGCCAAGAAGTCGCTGGCCGAGCGCAGGACGATCAGGGAGGTGGTCCTGGAGTCCGGCTACCTGGAGCGCGGCGACCTGACCGCCGAGCAACTCGACGAGGCGCTCGACGTCCTGCGCATGACCCGCCCCTGAGCCGTCCCTGACTCATCCGTGACCTTCGCCGCAGCGGCGCGCGGGGCCCGCCCCTAAGATCTGCGCATGACAGGATCCGGCCGCCCCACGCACTGGGCGCCGGGGGACCACATCCTCTGGCGCTACCGCGACAACGGCACCGGCGACGTGCACATCTGCCGCCCGGTGACCGTGGTCCAGGACACCCCTGAGCTGCTCGCGGTCTGGATGGCCCCCGGCACCGAGTGCGTCAAGCCCGTGCTCGCCGACGGCACCCCCGTCCACGAGGAGCCGCTGGCCACCCGCTACACCGCGCCGCGCACCACCGCCCGCGCGCACTGGCACGGCACCGGGGTGCTGAAACTGGCCAGGCCCGGCGACCCGTGGTCGGTGTGGCTGTTCTGGGAGCGCGGCTGGCGCTTCCGCAGCTGGTACGTCAACCTCGAGGAGCCCCGCACCCGCTGGTACGGCGGCATCGACTCCGAGGACCACTTCCTCGACATCTCCGTCTACGCCGACCGCAGCTGGCTGTGGCGGGACGAGGACGAGTTCGCGCAGGCCCAGCGGTCCGGTCTGATGGACGCCGCGCAGGCGGACCGGGTGCTGCGCGCGGGGCAGGCCGCGGTCGACCTGATCCACGCCTGGGGGCCGCCGTTCTCGGACGGCTGGGAGAACTGGCGTCCGGACCCCGCCTGGACGGTTCCCGAACTGCCGGCCGACTGGGATCGCACCCCGGCGCACACGGCACCATGAGACCCTTGATGCGCCCCCCGGGTGCAAACGTAGGATCGTCCTCCGCACGTACTCGACCACACTCGACCGATCCGACCGCACGTCATATACCCGGCACGACGCAGGACCTGACCACACGTCACCACACGTCATCCAGATTGCCTCAATGAGGGGGAGAACAGTGCTGCCGGACCCGTGCGCGGACGCCCCGTCGCCCTTCTCCGCATCTTCCTCGTGCCAGCGGTTCACATACAGGTGGTTTAGCGCCGCCGAAGGCGCGGCATCGGCGAGAAGAGCGCGTGCAACGCACCACCGGCCCGGACGGACGGAATCCCAGGCGTGACGGAGCATCCCACCTCCCACGAAGGCCGCAAGGCGATGGCCGACCGGCCGCAGGAACGCACCCGCCCCCGCCAGGAAGCGGCGGCGGCGCCTGCGGCCGCGGCCGCTGTCGCCGTGCCCGCTCCCGCGCCGGGCGGCGGCACCGCGGGACCCGACGGCGCCGCGGCGCGCCGCGAGGGCGACCGGCTGCGGTTCGTGGGCGCCGCGACCCGGCGGATCGCGCGCGGCCTCGACCTCGACGAGATCATCCTCGGCCTGTGCCGGGCGACCGTCCCGACCTTCTCCGACGTGATCCTGGTCTATCTGCGCGACCCGCTGCCGGTGGGCGACGAGCGCCCGGCAGAGCCGTTCGTGCTGCGGCTGCGCCGCACCGACCGGCTGCGGTTAACGGATCTGGAGGGCGAGGAGCTGGTGCTCGTCCCGGACCCCGACCCGACGCCTGCCGCGGAGCTGTGCGAGGTCCGCTCGGGCAGCGCGCTCGCCGAGGTGCTGCGCGGGGTGCGGCCGGTGCCCGGCGACTCCCCCGCCGCCCGCGCCGCGCTGCCGGAGCTGCTCGGCCCGGAACACCCGCTGCCGCCGGGGCTGCGGGCCATACTCGCACCGCTGCGCGGGCGGCGCCGGGTGATCGGCGCGGCCGTGTTCCTGCGGCGCCCCGAGCGGGCCGGCTTCGAGCCGAACGACCTGCTCGTGGCGGCCCAGCTGGCCACCCACACCGCGCTCGGCATCGACAAGGCCGTGCTCTACGGGCGCGAGGCCTACATCGCCGACGAGCTGCAGCGCACCATGCTGCCCGACTCGCTGCCGCAGCCCACCGGCGTGCGGCTCGCCTCGCGCTATCTGCCCGCGGCCGAGACGGCCCGGGTCGGCGGCGACTGGTACGACGCGATCCCGCTGCCCGGCAGCCGGGTCGCGCTCGTCGTCGGCGACGTCATGGGCCACTCCATGACCTCGGCGGCCATCATGGGCCAGCTGCGCACCACCGCGCAGACCCTGGCCGGGCTCGACCTGCCGCCGCAGGAGGTCCTGCACCACCTCGACGAGCAGGCCCAGCGGCTCGGCGAGAACCGCATGGCCACCTGCATGTACGCGGTGTACGACCCCGTCTCGCACCGGATCACCATCGCCAACGCCGGCCACCCGCCGCCGATACTCCTGCACCTGGGCGGCCGCGCCGAGGTGCTCCGGGTGCCGCCCGGCGCGCCCATCGGCGTGGGCGGGGTGGACTTCGAGGCGGTCGAGCTGGACGCCCCGGCCGGAGCCACGCTGCTCCTCTACACCGACGGCCTGGTCGAGTCCCGGCTGCGCGACGTGTGGACCGGGATCGAGCAGCTGCGCGAACGCCTCGCGGCCACGGCCCAGCTCACCGGCCCCGACCACTCGCCTCCGCTGGAGGCGCTGTGCGACGACGTGCTCGACATGCTCGGGCCCGGCGACCGGGACGACGACATCGCGCTGCTCGCGGCCCGCTTCGACGGGATCGCGCCGAGCGACGTGGCGTACTGGTTCCTGGAGCCGGAGGACGCGGCCCCCGGCCGGGCCCGGCGGCTCGCCCGGCGCGCCCTCGCCCGCTGGGACCTGGAGGACCTCACGGACTCCGTGGAGCTGCTGATCAGCGAGGTGGTCACCAACGCCGTGCGGTACGCGGAGCGGCCGGTGACCCTGCGGCTGCTGCGCACGGACGTGCTGCGCTGCGAGGTCGGCGACGACTCGCCGCAGCTGCCCCGGCAGCGGCGGGCGCGGGACACCGACGAGGGCGGCCGCGGCCTGTTCCTGGTGAACCGGCTGGCCCGGCGCTGGGGCGCGACCCGGCTCTCGGGCGGCAAGGTGGTGTGGTTCGAGCTGGCCACGCGCTGAGCCCGGAGCCGTAACCCCGGAGCCGTACCGTACGAAGCGCATACGCGAAAGGCCGGACCCCCGTTTCAGGGGGTCCGGCCTCCTTCGTCTACGTCACTGGCCTCTGGGCCGGGTGTCGACGATGCCCGTGTTGCCGTCCGGCGTGGGCTGGATCGTCGGGTCGATCGTCTTGGTGCCGGTCGGCAGCGGGGGCAGCGGGGGGATCGTCTCGGTCGCCGTCGGCGGCGGCGTGGTGCCGGTCGGGGTGGGCCGCTGCGTCGGGGTGGCGCTCTGCTCGGTGGCCGTCGGGGTCGGCGACGCGGAGTCGCTGGCGCTGTCGGTCGGCGTCGGCAGGCCGGTGTCGCCGCCCGAGGTGCCGTCGGTCTCCAGGTCGAAGGAGGCGCTGGAGCCGCCGCCCAGGGCGCTGGTGGTGTACGCGCCCCAGATCTCGGCCGGGGTCTTGCCGCCGTTGGCGCGGCCCGGGTTGATGGTGTCGGTCAGGGTGACCTGGTTGCCCTTGACGTCCTCGCCGAACAGGCCGACGGCGGTGACGAGTTCGGGGGTGTAGCCGACGAACCAGGCCGAGCGGTTGTTCTCGGACGTGCCGGTCTTGCCGGCCGCCTCGTAGTCGCCGGCGGCCCGGATGCCGGAGCCGGACCGGACGACGCCCTGCATGGCCTTGGTGGTGGTGTCGGCGGCCTCGCGGCTGATGACGCGCTCGCCGATGGACTTCACCGGGTCGACCTTGCGGTCCTTGTGCTCGGCGGACTTCACCAGCGTCGGGGTGACCTTGACGCCGTGGTTGTCGAGGGTCGCGTAGGCCCCGGCCATGTCCACGGTGGAGGCGCCCATGACGCCGAGGGACATCGACGGATTCGCGCCGAAGTCCGCGCCGTCCTTCAGGCCGAGGGCGAGGCCGGTCTGCTTGGCCTTGGCGGGGCCGACGTCCACGATCATCTGGGCGTAGACCGAGTTGATCGAGCTGTTGGTGGCCTTCTGGACGGTGACCGGGCCGTAGTTCTGGCCGTCCTCGTTCTCCGGGGCGAAGGGGATCGGGCTGCCGACGACCTTGCGCTTGCTGGTGCCGTCGTAGATCGTGCCGAGGCCGATCGCACGCCCGTCCTGGGTCACGGCGTGGTTGTCGAGGGCCGAGGCGAGCACGATCGGCTTGTACGTGGAGGCGGGCTGGTAGTCGCGCCGGGTCGCGTTGTTCGTCCAGTGCTCGGTCGCGCCGATGCCGCCGTACATGGCGACGACCGCGCCGGTCTTCGGGTCGACGGAGGTGGCGCCGGCCTGGACGGTGGCGTCCTTCTTGTCGGCCGCGCGGTCGAGCTTGGCCTCCAGCTCCTGGTCGACCGCCTTGACGAGGGACTTCTGCTTCTTCTCGTCGATGTTGAGGGTGATCGTCCAGCCGCCGGCCTTCAGGTCCTCCTCGCTGACGCCCTGGCGCAGCAGCTCCGCGTTCGCCGCCTCGACGATGTAGCCGCTCTGGCCGCTCATGCCCTTGGGGGCCTTGGGCTTCTGCGGGACCGGGAACTTCAGGCCGGCCCGCTTGCCCGCGTCCAGCCAGCCCTCCTCGACCATGTTGTCGAGGACGTAGTTCCAGCGCGCCTCGACGAGCTTGCGGCCCTCGGGTCCGGCGGAGGTCCAGTCGTACTGGCTGGGGGCCTGGAGCACGGAGGCGAGGTAGGCGCCCTGGGCGACGGTGAGCTTGCCGGCGTCGACACCGTAGAAGGCCTGGGCGGCGGCCTGGATGCCGTAGGCGCTGCGGCCGTAGTAGCTGGTGTTGATGTAGCCGGCCAGGATCTCGCTCTTGTCCATGTTCTGGTCGACCTTGAGCGCGATGACGATCTCCTTGAGCTTGCGGCTCGCCGTCTGGTCCTGGCTCAGGTAGTAGTTCTTGACGTACTGCTGGGTGATCGTCGAACCGCCCTGCTTGCCCTTGCCGGTGAGGGTGTTCCAGGCGGCGCGGACGGTGCCCTTGATGTCGACGCCGTTGTCCTTGTAGAAGGTCTTGTTCTCGGCGGCGACGAAGGAGCGCTGGACGTCCAGCGGCACCTTGTCCAGGCCCACGATCTCGCGGTTGATCTTGCCGGTGCGGGCGAGCACCTTGCCGTTCGCGTACTTGTAGACGTTGCTCTGGAGGGTCGCGTCCGCGTTGGCCGTCGGGACCGGGACCATCAGGTAGAGCACGTAGCCGGCGCCCATGACGAGCAGGCAGCCCACGAAGAACGTGCCCAGGAGCTTCTTCCAGGTGAAGAGGCGGCGTATGCGCCCGCGCTCCCCCGCCCGACCCTTGCCTGTTCGGCCCATGTCCTCGTTCGCTCCGCTCGTGCCGCTCGTCGTCCGCCGCCGGTCGTCCGGCGTCGAATCAGCTTGGAAAGCTAACACCGCCCAATACGACATAGGGCGATCGATCCGACTTTTCCGGGCGTGAGAATCAGCACCCACCCCCGACGGAACCGACGCTCCACAGGCGGAGATGGTTGTGTGCCACCGGTCACAGTCTGTGCGTTCGAGGGGTAAAGCCCGGGCACGGGGCGGCCGTTGACGCCCGTCGGAGGCTATACATCATGCGTATACACCCCGTGTAGAGTGACAGCCATGTCCATCGGTCACACCCTTCTCGGACTCCTGGAGTCCGGCCCGCGCCACGGCTACGACCTCAAGCGGGCCTTCGACGAGCGCTTCGGCCACGACCGCCCGCTGCACTACGGGCAGGTCTACTCGACCATGTCCCGCCTCCTGAAGAACGGCCTCGTCGAGGTCGACGGCATCGAGGCCGGCGGCGGCCCCGAGCGCAAGAAGTACGCGATCACCGAGGCCGGCATCACCGATGTCGCCCACTGGCTCGCCACCCCCGAGAAGCCCGAGCCGTACCTCCAGTCCACGCTCTACACCAAGGTCGTCCTCGCGCTGCTCACCGGGCGCGGCGCCGCCGAGATCCTGGACACCCAGCGCGGCGAGCACCTGCGGCTGATGCGCGAGCTCACCCGGCGCAAGAAGGACGGCGACCTCGCCGACCAGCTGATCTGCGACCACGCCCTGTTCCACCTGGAGGCGGACCTGCGCTGGCTGGAGCTGACCGCGGCACGTCTGGACCGGCTCGCCGAGGAGATCCGCCGATGACGGCCCTCCTGACGGCGAGCGGGATCACCAAGACGTACGGGCCGACCTCGGCCCTGGCCGGCGCCGACTTCTCGCTGCGCGCCGGCGAGGTCGTCGCCGTGATGGGCCCCTCCGGCTCCGGCAAGTCGACCCTCCTGCACTGCCTCGCCGGCATCGTCCGCCCGGACGCCGGCACCATCCACTACGACGGGCGCGAGCTGACCGCGATGAGTGACGCGGCGCGCAGCGCCCTGCGCCGCTCCGACTTCGGCTTCGTCTTCCAGTTCGGGCAGCTCGTGCCCGAACTGACCTGCGTCGAGAACGTCGCCCTGCCGCTGCGCCTGAACGGCGAGCGGCGCCGGGCCGCCGAGCAGCGGGCCCGCGACTGGCTGACCCGCCTGGAGGTCGAGGACGTGGCCGGAAAGCGCCCCGGCGAGATCTCCGGGGGCCAGGGCCAGCGGGTCGCGGTGGCCCGCGCGCTCGTCACCGCCCCGCGGGTGATCTTCGCCGACGAGCCGACCGGCGCCCTCGACTCGCTCAACGGCGAGCGGGTCATGTCCCTGCTCACCGACGCCTCCCGGGACACCGGCGCCGCCGTCGTCCTCGTCACCCACGAGGCCCGGGTCGCCGCCTACTCCGACCGCGAGATCGTGGTCCGCGACGGCTCGGTGCGGGACTCGGAGTGGGCGGCATGAGCGGGCGTACGGACCTGGGCGGTACGGGTACGAGCGGCGCCCCTCGTACGGGGAGGGGGGCCGCCCGTACGACCGGAACCGGCACCGCCACCGCCACCAGCCCCCGCACCGCCACCGGCCCCCGCGCCTGGCTGCGCGATCTCGCGCTCGGCGCGCGCTTCGCCGTCACCGGCGGGCGCGGCGGCCGGCTGCGCACGCTCCTCACCGCGACCGGCATCGGCCTCGGCGTCGCCCTGCTCCTGGTCGCCGCGTCGATGCCGAACATGCTGTTCCAGCGCGAGGTGCGGGAGTCGGTGCGGCAGCCCGACGCGAGCTACGAGGTCACCAGGCCCGGCCCGGACACCTTTCTCTACGTCCGCACCGAGACGGTCTACCGCGGCGACTCCGTCACCGGCATGCTGTTCCAGCCCGACGGCCCGAAGGCGGCCCTTCCGCCCGGCGCCGCGCGGATACCCGCGCCCGGCGAGATGCTGGTCTCCCCCGCGCTGCGCGAGCTGCTCGACTCCCCCGAGGGCGCCCTCCTCAAGATGCGGCTGCCCTACAGGATCACCGGCACCGTCGGCGACTCCGGACTGATCGGGCCCGCCGAGCTGCGCTACCTCGCCGGCACGGACACCCTCACGCTCGACAACTACGACGGCCGCGGCCGCACCTACGGCTGGTCGGTTCCCAAGGAACCGATGAACGCGTTCCTGCTGCTGCTCGTCGTCATCGCCTGCGTCGTCCTGCTCCTGCCCGTCCTCGTCTTCATCGCGACCGCCGTCCGCTTCGGCGGCGAAGAGCGCGACCGGCGGCTCGCCGCGCTGCGCCTCGTCGGCGCCGACACGGCCATGACCCGGCGGATCGCGGCCGGCGAGTCGCTGGCCGGGGCGGTGCTCGGCCTCGCCGCCGGTGCCGGATTCTTCGCCGTGGCCCGGCAGCTCGCGGGGACGGTGCGGATCTGGGACGTCAACGCCTTCCCGTCCGACGTGTCCCCGGTGCCGTGGCTCGCCGCGGTGATCGTCGCCGCCGTGCCCGTCGCGGCCGTGGTCGTCAGCCTGTTCGCGCTGCGCGGCGTGGCCATCGAGCCCCTCGGCGTGGTCCGCACGGCCACGCCCCGGCCGCGCCGCCTGGCGTGGCGGCTCGTCGTCCTGCTCGCCGGCGCGGCCGTGCTCGTACCGAGCGTGGACGGGGTGGAGATCACCGGGACCCGTATCGACACCCCGGGCATCGCGATCGGCGCCACGCTCGCCCTCATCGGTCTCACCACCCTGCTGCCCTGGCTGGTGGAGGCCCTGGTCAAACGGCTGCGCGGCGGCCCGGTGGCCTGGCAGCTCGCCACCCGCCGGCTCCAGCTGAGCAGCGGCACCGCCGCCCGTACCGTCAGCGGCATCGTGGTCGCCGCGGCCGGCGCCATCGCCCTGCAGATGCTGTTCCAGGCCATGCAGAACGACTTCCTGCGGCCCACGACCATGGACTCCGCCCGCGCGCAGCTGGAGACCCGGGTCAAGGCGCACTCCGCCGACGACGCCCGGCGGGCGATCGAGGCGCTGTCGAGGACCCCCGGCGTCACCGGCGTCGTCGGCACGATCGACTCGAACGCGTGGCGCCCCGGACCGCTGCGAAAGGGCGAGGACTTCGCCCCGATCACCTCGCTCGCGGTCGGCGACTGCGCCTCCCTCAGGGAGTTCGCCCGCCTGCCGTCCTGCACCGACGGCGACGTGTTCATCGCCCTCGCCCACGGCAAGGAGGGGCCGGACGACGCCTGGGTCGCCCGGACCGCGAAGCCGGGCGCCGAGATCGCCCTGCGCGATCCGCAGACCTACCAGGGCGGTGCGGTGCCGCTGTGGCGGATCCCGGCCTCCGCCCGCACGGTGGACGCGCGCCTGGACCCGCTGGGGCGCGTGCGGTTCGGGGTGATGGCCACCCCGAAGGCGATCGACGCCGGCCGGCTCGACACGCCCGAGGCCGGTGCCATGATCCGCCTCGACCCGGCGGTGCCGGACGCCGAGGAACACGTACGGAACACGGTCGCCGCGCTCGACCCGCTCACCCGGGTCCAGACCGTGCTCGACATGGAGCGCGACGCCCAGTACGCCAGTGTGCGCACCGGCATCCTGGTCGGCGCGACCCTCACCATGCTGCTGGTCTCGGTGTCGCTCCTGGTCACCACCCTGGAACAACTGCGCGAGCGCAAGCGCCTGCTGTCCTCGCTCGTGGCCTTCGGCACCCGCCGCTCCACGCTCGGCCTCTCGGTGCTGTGGCAGACGGCCGTACCGATCGTTCTCGGCCTGGCCCTGGCGGTCGGCGGCGGGCTCGCGCTCGGCGTGGTGCTCCTGCGGATGATCGGCAAGCAGGTGGCGGACTGGTGGGTGTTCCTGCCGGTCGCCGGCGTCGGCGGCGCGCTGATCCTCCTGGTGACCGCGCTCAGCCTGCCCCTGCTGTGGCGCCTGATGCGGGCGGACGGACTGCGTACGGAATGACGGAATGACGGAATGACGGAACAGCGGGAACGGCCCCTGCCAGGGCCTGTCCGGCCCTGATCCGCCGGACAGGCCCTAGGCCTCGGGCAGGATCCGCACCGGGAGGCTCCGCATCGCCTCCCGCAGCGAGCCCGCCAGCTCCACGAACTCGGACTGGCGGGCCGCACCCGCCCGCATCGCGAGCGCGATCCGCCGCGACGGCGCCGGATCGGCGAACGCGCCCGTGAACAGCGCCGCGTTGTGGGCCGTCTCCACCTTCACCGCCGTACGCGGCAGCAGTGTCACGCCGAGCCCGCCGGCCACCAGCTGCACCAGCGTCGAGAGGCCCGCCGCGGTCGTCGTCACCGCCGCCCCCTCCGTACGCCCCGCCTCCCGGCAGATGTCCAGGGCCTGGTCCCGCAGACAGTGCCCCTCGTCCAGGAGCAGCAGATTCAGCTCCCGCAGCGCCTCGCGCGGAATGTCCGCCTGGCCTGCCAGCGGATGCCCCTCGGGCGTCACGAGCACGAAGTCCTCGTCGAACAAGGGCAGTTCCGTCACGCCCGGCACCCCGAGCGGGACCGCGAGCAGCAGCAGGTCGAGCCGCCCGGCGGCGAGACCGTCGAGCAGCGAGGACGTCTGCTCCTCGTGCACCTGCAGATCCAGTTCCGGATACCGGCTGTGCACGAGCCGCAGCACCGTCGGCAGCAGATACGGCGCCACCGTCGGGATCACCCCGAGTCGCAGCACCCCGGTGAACGGCGCCTGCGCCGCCTCCGCCTCCTCCATCAGCTCCCCCACCGCGTCGAGCACCGCCCGCGCCCGCACCGCGAGCCGCTCCCCGGCGGGCGACAGCAGCACCTTCCGCGTCGTACGCTCAAGGAGCTGGACACCGAGTGCCTCTTCGAGAGCCGCAACCGCGCCCGAAAGCGCCGGCTGACTCATCCCGATCGCCGCCGCCGCATCCCGGAAGTGCAACTGCTCGGCGACCGCCGCGAACGCTCTGAGCTGGGAAAGGCTGGGCTGTTTCGCCCGCCGCGCTGGAATCACTGATAACCACCTTCGATCAACACATCCCACTCTAGCTATTTCACTGATCAATGCACCCCGTGCCAGGATGTGAGACGTCCAACCCTCATGGAAGCCCCCAAAAGGGATCCTTCCGACTGCAAGGAGAGCGCGTGCTCACTGTCGGTGACAAGTTCCCCGCCTACGACCTGACCGCCTGCGTGTCGCTGGAGAGCGGCAAGGAGTTCGCGCAGATCGACAACAAGTCCTACGAGGGCAAGTGGCGCGTGGTCTTCTTCTGGCCGAAGGACTTCACCTTCGTCTGCCCGACCGAGATCGCCGCGTTCGGCAAGCTGAACGACGAGTTCGCCGACCGTGACGCGCAGATCCTCGGTGTCTCCGGTGACTCCGAGTTCGTGCACCACGCCTGGCGCAAGGACCACGCCGACCTGCGTGACCTGCCCTTCCCGATGCTCGCCGACTCGAAGCACGAGCTCATGCGCGACTGCGGTGTCGAGGGCGAGGACGGCTTCGCGCAGCGCGCCGTGTTCGTGATCGACCCGAACAACGAGATCCAGTTCGTCATGGTGACCGCCGGCTCCGTCGGCCGTAACCCCAAGGAGGTCCTGCGGGTCCTCGACGCCCTGCAGACCGACGAGCTGTGCCCCTGCAACTGGAACAAGGGCGAGGACACCCTCGACCCGGTCGCGCTGCTGGCCGGTGAGTGAGCATGGCGCTCGATGAGCTGAAGGCCGCCGTACCGGACTTCGCCAAGGACCTGAAGCTGAACCTCGGTTCGGTGATCGGGAACAGCGCCCTGCCGCAGCAGCAGCTGTGGGGCACGGTGCTCGCCTGCGCGATCGCCTCGCGGTCGCCGAAGGTGCTGAAGGAGCTGGAGCCGGAGGCCCAGGCGAACCTGAAGCCCGAGGCGTACCAGGCCGCGAAGTCCGCCGCCGCGATCATGGCGATGAACAACGTCTTCTACCGGACCCGGCACCTGCTGTCGGACCCGGAGTACGGGACGATGCGCGCCGGTCTGCGGATGAACGTCATCGGCAACCCGGGCGTCGAGAAGGTCGACTTCGAGCTGTGGTCGCTCGCCGTGTCCGCGATCAACGGCTGCGGCCAGTGCCTGGACTCGCACGAGCAGGTGCTGCGCAAGGCCGGCGTGGACCGCGAGACCATCCAGGAGGCCGTGAAGATCGCCGCGGTCATCCAGGCGGTCGGCGTGACCCTTGACGCCGAGGCGGTCCTGGCCGAGTAGGGCCGGGCCGTACCTCAGGTACGTACGGAGAAGGGCCCCGGGGTTCGGACGAACCCCGGGGCCCTTCTTCATGCCTGCTTCTTCTTCAGCGCCGTCATCAGCTCCTGCGCGTCCTCGACGAGATAGGTGCGCAGTGCCGCCGGGTCGAGCTTCGGCGGCGGGGGCGGCTGCGTTCCCATGCCGTCCCACTCGATCACGGGGCTGACCCGGAGCCGTAGCTCCGTCTGCCCGTCCAGGACGTCCAGGACCGTGACGCCGTCGCCGCCTCCGTCGGTGACGAAGGCGGTGTCGCCGATCCCGTCGATCCGGTCGCCGCCGCCCTCGTACGGATCGTGCATCCGGGCCTCGAACTCGGGGCGCGGCTCGGTGACCCGGTGCAGGGTGTAGGTGACCTCGATGTCGTAGGGCACCTTCTTGCCGGTCAGGTTCACCGTGCAGTTGGCCCGGTAGAGGCCCGGCTCGTCGAGCGCGTCGGGGTTGGTGGTCTCCCCCCGGCGCCCGAGGACGGACGTGAGGCCGTGGAAGGTGCCGGCCTTGCACGGGTCGACCGCGCGGTAGCCGCGCAGGTCGGGGCCGTCGCTCGCGGTGTGGCGGTCGTACGCGAAGAGTCCGCCGCCCCACACCGCCGAGGCGGCCACCACGCCGCCGAGCGCCCACAGCCAGGGGCGGCGGGGCCGGGCCGGAGGCGCCGTCTGAGCGGGCGGGGGCGGGGGCGGCGGATACGCGGGCGCGCCGGGTTCGGGGAACGCCGGGCCGCCGACGAGTTCGGGTTCGGAGATCACGCGACTCCCCCGGTGGTGGTGTGCCGGTCGAGGGAGCCGGGCGCGGGCTTCGGCGCGACCTCGTAGGCGGTGGCGCCGCGCGGCTCGGGCGCGGCCTTGAGGGCCTGTTCGCCGGTGTACGCGCGGAGGTAGCCGACGACGGTGTTGGCGACGGCGACCAGGGGGACGGCGACGACGGCGCCGCCGATGCCCGCGGTGAGACCGCCGGCGGCGACCGCGAGGACGACGGCGAGGGGGTGGACGCGGACGGCCCGGCCGAGGATGAAGGGCTGGAGCACGTGGCCTTCGATCTGCTGCACGGCGAGGACGACGATGAGCACCATCAGGGCGGTGAAGAAGCCGTTGGTGACGAGGGCGACGACGCAGGCGAGGGCGCCGGAGATGACGGCGCCGACGAGCGGGATGAAGGCGAAGAGGAAGATGAAGACGGCGAGCGGCACGGCCATCGGCACTTCGAGGATCCACAGTCCGAGGCCGATGAAGACGGCGTCGATGAGGGCGACGAGGACGGTGCCGCGGACGTAGGCCGTGAGGGTGCGCCAGGCGCGCGGTCCGGCGCCGGCGACTCCGGGCCGGGCCTGGGCGGGCACCAGTTTGAGGACCCACTCCCAGACCTTCTTCCCGTCGTGGAGCAGGAAGAGGGTGGAGAACATGGCGAGCAGGATGCCGGTCATCGCCTCGACGACCACCGTGACGCCCTGGAGTCCGGCGGAGGTGATCTGTTCGGCGTTGGTGCCGATGGTGTCGCTGAGGTTCTTGGCGATGTCGTTGATCTGCTGTTCGGTGACGTGGAAGGGGCTGTTGAGGAGCCCGTGCTTGAGTTCCTCGATGCCGTCCTTGACGCGGTCGGACAGGCTGTCGATGTTGTCCATCACCTGCCAGACGACGAACCAGCCGACCAGCCCCATGATCACGAAGCCGGACACGGCGGTCACGGCGGTGGCGAGGCCGCGGGGCAGGCCCTTGCGGCGCAGCAGGGCGACGGTGGGCTGGAGCAGTGCGGTGATGAGGAGGGCGGCGACGAAGGCGAGGACGACCAGCTGGACGGAGCTGATCACCTTCATCAGGACCCAGACGGTGCCGGCGAGGACGAGGAGCCGCCAGCCGGCCTCGGCGGCCACGCGCATGCCCCAGGGGATGGCGGCGACGGGGTCCGGGCGGGCGGCGACGGCGGGCGCGTAGGACGGCGGGGCGGGTACGGAGGCGGATGCGGCGGCCGGGTCGGTGGCCGGGGCCGGCTCACGGACCGGCACGGGCTCGGGGGCCGAGGCCGAGGTCGGGATCGGCTCGGGGGCCGGCGCCGGGGCCTGGGCCGGGTCCGGGGCAGCGGTGAGGACCGGCGCTCCCAGGGGGTCGCGCTCGGCCTGCGCCCGGCGTTCGTCCAGGCGTTCGCCCATGCGGCTGAGGCCCGCTCCGGCGCGGTGCAGCCATCCTGGCAGTCTCGACATGCTCTTCCCTCTCCCCCTCCGGGTCCACGAACCTACACCCACGCACGCGTGAAGCCCCTCACCGAAAGGACGGCGAGGGGCTTCACGGGGTTGAGTGGAGCGCAGCTCCTAGTACCAGCGGTTGGCCTGCCAGAAGGACCAGGCGCCGCAGGGGCTGCCGTAGCGGCCGTTCATGTAGCTGAGGCCCCACTTGATCTGGGTGGCCGGGTTGGTCTGCCAGTCGGCGCCGGCCGAGGACATCTTCGAGCCGGGCAGGGCCTGGACGAGGCCGTACGCACCCGAGGAGGCGTTGGTGGCGCGGTAGTTCCAGCCGGACTCGTGGTCCACGATGTTGCTGAAGCACTGGAACTGGTCCGACGGCATCATCTGGCGCGCCATCGCCTTGACCTCGGCGACGGTGTACGAGCTCTGCGCGGCGAAGCTGGTGGCGTCGCGGACGGCGGACCGGCTGGCGCGCTCGGCCTCCTCCTTCTCCTTGCGCTCCTGCTCGGCCTTGTCGGCGGCCTTCTTCTTGGCCTCGGCGTCCTTGGCGGCCTGGATGCGGGCGGCTTCCTCGGCGGACTTGCGCGCGAGGGAGTCGGCGGCGGCGGCCTGGACATCGGCCTGCTCGGAGAGCGAGGTGACCTGTACCTGGGCCTGCGAGCCCGCGGGGATGTCAGCGAGCAGCGTCGTGTCGGCCGCGGTGGCCTCGAAGTTGTCGTCCGAAGCCTGGGCAGCGTTCCCCGAGGCAACGCCGACGACGGCGCCGACGGTGGTGACCGCGGTGGCCGAGGCCACTGCGAATCCCCGGACCGAGATCCGGCTCACACGGTTTCCTTCCACAATCACCCGCAGAGGTGACCAAGCGGGCGAAATCGTTCCCCTGACGCTGGTCTCCGTACTGCTGGGTCACAGAAGACACGGGCCCGTGGTGCTGTGGGCGGCATACGGCGAACGAGTGTTGAGTTGTGTGGTGCTGCACCGCTGGGGGTGCACGTGTGCCGTATGCGGGGCCTGACGGAAGCAAGACTCTGCCGGACGGCAACACCGCAAGGCAATTCCGCGTTGCGTGTGAAAGCTCACACCTGGGTGGACGCACGGGATTTGGCGGATACGGCAGACAGCACGGCGCCGCCCGGCTAGGCTCTCGGGCTTTGCCGGGCGGCGCCAACTCCCGTGCGGACACGGGACGAAACCGATCAGATCTGGCCGTCCTCCAGCATTTCGGTCACGAGCGCGGCGATCTGCGAGCGCTCGGAGCGGGTCAGCGTGACATGAGCGAAGAGCGGATGCCCCTTCAGTTTCTCGACCACGGCGACGACTCCGTCGTACCGCCCGACCCTCAGGTTGTCGCGCTGGGCGACGTCATGGGTGAGGACGACTCGGGAATTCGCCCCGATCCTGGACAGAACGGTCAACAGGACGTTCCGCTCCAGGGACTGGGCCTCGTCGACGATGACGAACGCGTCGTGCAGCGAGCGGCCCCGGATGTGGGTGAGCGGCAGCACCTCCAGCATGCCGCGGCTCAGCACCTCCTCGATGACCTCACGGCCCGCCACCGACGAGAGGGTGTCGAAGACCGCCTGCGCCCACGGGCTCATCTTCTCGGCCTCGGTGCCCGGCAGATAGCCGAGCTCCTGCCCGCCCACCGCGTACAGCGGACGGAAGACCATCACCTTCTGGTGCTGGCGGCGCTCCAGGACCGCTTCGAGACCCGCGCAGAGCGCGAGCGCGGACTTGCCGGTGCCGGCCCGGCCGCCCATGGACACGATGCCGACGTCCGGGTCGAGGAGCAGGTCGAGCGCGATCCGCTGCTCGGCGCTGCGCCCCCGGATGCCGAAGACCTCCCGGTCGCCGCGCACCAGCCGTACCGAACCGTCGGCCGTGACCCGGCCGAGCGCCTTGCCGCGCTCGGACTGCAGCACGAGACCGGTGTGCACGGGCAGCTCGGCCGCCTCCGGCACGTACAGCGTCTCCTGCTCGTAGATCAGGTCGACCTGGTCGGCGGACAGGGCGACTTCGGACATTCCGGTCCAGCCGGAGTCCGTGATCGCGAGTTCCGCCCGGTACTCCTCGGCCAGGAGACCGACCGAGGACGCCTTGATCCGCAGCGGCAGGTCCTTGGAGACGACCGTGACGTCGTACCCCTCGGCCTGCAGGTTGCGCGCGACCGCGAGGATCCGCGAGTCGTTGTCCCCCAGCCGGTAACCGGCGGGCAGGACACCGGGGTCCGAGTGGTTGAGCTCGACCCGCAGCGTGCCGCCCAGGTCCCCGATGGGGAGCGGGGAGTCCAGCCGGCCGTAACGCACCCGGAAGTCGTCGAGCAGGCGCAGCGCCTGCCGTGCGAAGTAGCCGAGCTCGGGGTGGTGGCGCTTGGCCTCCAGCTCGGTCACGACGACGATCGGGAGCACGACCTCGTGCTCCTCGAACCGGGACATCGCGTTGGGGTCGGCCAGCAGGACGCTGGTGTCGAGGACATAGGTGCGCCTGTCGGACAAGCGGCGCTTAGTGCTGGTCACCACGGAAGGACAGACCCCCTTCGAGGACCCCTGAGAGGTCGGGGTTGCGACGGGCCCGCGGCGGCTCGAACGCCGCCGGGGAAGCCGGTGTCGCGGCGGAATGGGACCGGGCTCAGGCCACGATGCGCGGGCCGAGCGCCGGCCCTCCGCTTCTCCCGTGCGTGTCCCGCACGGTCGTCCTGGTGCAAAGGGCCTCCCGGGTGGCGGTCTCCGTGCCGCTCACTTCACAGGGGGATATGCCCTCGAACACACGCCGTCATGCCATGGCATATGACGGCGTGTTCGTGAACAGGGGGTGACGCGCGGGGCCGAGGGGGCGCGTCGTCCGCAGGGGGTGTCCGGGTACGGAAGTGTCAGTTGCCGAAACGCCGGTGCCGCGCCGCGTAGTCGCGCAGCGCGCGCAGGAAGTCGACCTTGCGGAAGGCCGGCCAGTGCACCTCGCAGAAGTAGTACTCCGAGTGCGCGCTCTGCCACAGCATGAAACCGGACAGCCGCTGCTCGCCGCTGGTGCGGATCACGAGGTCGGGGTCGGGCTGGCCGCGGGTGTAGAGGTGCTCGGAGATCAGGTCGATGTCGACGACCTCGGCGAGCTCCTCGAAGCTGGTGCCGCGCTCGGCGTGGTCCAGGAGCAGCGAGCGGACCGCGTCCGCGATCTCCTGCCGGCCGCCGTAGCCCACGGCGACGTTCACGAGTATCCCCGTGTTGCCGAGGGTGGCCTGCTCGGCCTCCTTGAGCACGGTCTGGGTGCGGGCGGGCAGCAGATCCATGGTGCCCACGTGGTGCACCCGCCAGCGGCCGTCGGCGGCCAGCGCCCGCACCGCGTCCTCGATGATCCCGAGCAGCGGGACCAGCTGCTCCTCGGGGCGGTTCAGGTTGTCGGTGGAGAGCATCCAGAGCGTGACGACCTCGACGTCGGTCTCGGCGCACCAGCCGAGCAGCTCCTGGATCTTGTCCGCGCCGGCCTTGTGACCCTGCTCAGGGGTGCCGCCGGAGGCCTTGGCCCAGCGCCGGTTGCCGTCGAGGATGACGCCGATGTGCTTGGGCACCTGGGCGTGATCGAGGCGGCCTTCCACCCGGCGTGCGTAGAGCCCGTACACCAGGTCGCGCAGGTTCACTGTTCTTTACCCCTCCATGAGCGTCGGCCCCCGAAGCCGCCACACTACTGCGGACGGGTAACCGGCTCCCAGCCCGGGACTGTCACAAGTCCGTGATAAGCAGGGATACGTGACTGATTCCCCTCTGTACCGCGCCTCCGCGGACCGCTACGACTCCATGGAGTACCGGCGTACGGGCCGCAGCGGGCTCAAGCTCCCCGCGATCTCGCTCGGCCTCTGGCACAACTTCGGCGACGACCGCACCCTCGACTCGCAGCGCGCGATCCTGCGCCGCGCCTTCGACCTGGGCGTCACCCACTTCGACCTGGCCAACAACTACGGACCGCCGCCCGGCTCGGCCGAGCTGAACTTCGGCAAGATCTTCGCGCAGGACTTCGCCCGGTACCGGGACGAGCTGATCGTCTCGACCAAGGCGGGCTACGAGATGCACCCCGGGCCGTACGGCGAGTGGGGCTCCCGCAAGTACCTGATGTCGTCGCTCGACGCTTCCCTGAAGCGGATGGGCCTCGACTACGTCGACATCTTCTACTCGCACCGCTTCGATCCGGACACCCCGCTCGAGGAGACCATGGGCGCGCTCGCGTCCGCGGTGCAGCAGGGCAAGGCGCTGTACGTCGGTGTCTCCTCGTACACCAGCGAGCAGACCGCCGAGGCGGCCCGGCTCCTGAAGGAGATGGGCGTCCCGGCCCTGATCCACCAGCCCTCGTACTCGATGATCAACCGGTGGACGGAGGAGGACGGCCTCCTGGACACCCTGGAGACGGCCGGCATGGGCTGCATCTCCTTCGTGCCGCTCGCCCAGGGTCTGCTCACCAACAAGTACCTGAAGGGCGTCCCGGAGGGCTCGCGGGCCACCCAGGGCAAGTCGCTCGACCCGAACCTGCTGTCGGACGAGGTGCTGCGGCGGCTGCGCGGCCTCGCGGACATCGCGGAGCGGCGCGGGCAGTCGCTTGCACAGCTGGCGCTCAACTGGGTGCTGCGCGACCCGCGGATGACCTCGGCGCTGATCGGCGCGTCCAGCGTCGGGCAGCTGGAGGAGAACGTGGCGGCGCTGCACGGGGCTCCGCTCACGGAGGAGGAGCTGAAGGAGATCGACACCTTCGCCGTCGACACCGAGGGCACCAACATCTGGGCCGGGCGGGGCTGAGCCCGTAGGCAAGCCGTCGGCGGAAACCGAGCCTGTCGGCGGAAGCCGAGCCTGTCGGCGGAAAAGAAAAACGGGCCGGTCCGTGGGGGGGGATACGGACCGGCCCGAGGGGGGGTTTCCACCATAACCCTTCATTAGTCGTGCTGTGTGCCGACTGCGCCGACCGAAGCACGGGGAATTCTTCGGAGGCCAAGTGGCACAAGGGCTCCAGGGGTGTGTGGCGGGTTTATGCCCCGGCGTGGCGGCGTAATCCGTACTTCCCACGGGGGACCCGGTCAAGAAGTCGCCCGGTTGACGCGGCGGTGCAGGTCAGGGGGTTCCCCGACGGTGCAGGAGAGTGATCCCGTCACGGCGGGCGACCACCTCGTAGCCGTGGGTGCGCTCGGCGGCGGCGAGCTCTTCGCGCTGCTGTTGCAGGGGGTACGGCCAGGGGCCGCTCCGCTGCGGCCATGCCTCCGGTGGTACGTCGTCGTAGACGATCCACTCGGCCGTCGGGGCCGGGAGCGGGCCGGTGTCCCGGTGGTCGAGCCGGGCGTCGACGGGGAAGGTCGGGAAGATCACGACCTCGCAGCGCGAGGTGAGCTGCGGAACGAGCCGATTGGACGCCGCGACCGTGGCGCCGTCCGGGATCCGCGCGAGCAGGGAGCGGGCGGCCTCGACGTGTGACGTGGTCCGCCAGGTGGCCCGCTGGGCGAGCTGGGCCAGCGGGAAGGACGGGAGCATCACCACGGTCACGGCGAGGACGGTGACGAGCGAGGCGCGGACGGTGCGCCGGCTCGTCTCGCGGCCGAGGACGTCGAGAAGCCCGGCGAAGACGACCGGCATGAGGACCGCGCTGTAGTGGAAGGCGGTGCCCCAGTGGAAGGCGTTCTCGGACGCCATCCGCCAGGCGAGGGTCGGTACGGCGATCAGCGCGAGCGGTGAACGCAGGGCGAGCAGCGCGGACGGGGCGAAGACCAGGATCAGGGTCATCGCCTTGATGTCGGGGCGCAGGGCGTCGAGCGGGGCGTGGGCGAGGGTGGAGAGCAGTGAGCCGTGGCCGTCGGCGAGGTTGCCGCCGTGCGCGTAGTCACCGCCGGGGTTGAACGCGGGCAGCAGGAACTTGATCTCGATCAGTGAGGCAAGGAGACCGGCCGCCACGGTGGCGATCCCGAGCCGGCGCGGGCCTTTGACGGCGATGTAGACACCGACGGCGGCCAGGGTCAGCCCCAGGTCCTCCTTGATGAGCACGAGCGGCGCGGCCCAGGCGACGGCCGCCCGCCAGCGGCGCCGGCCGAGCGCTTCGAGGGAGAAGGAGAGCAGGGGTACGGCGAGGGCGACCTCGTGGAAGTCGAACGCGGCGGCGGACGCGACGCCCCAGCTCAGCCCGTACCCGGCGGCGACCACGTGCGCGCCGCGCGGCCCGACCACGCGCACCGCCCAGCGGGCTAGTGGCACGACGGCGAGCGCGAGCAGTGCGGACTGGGCGACGAGGAGGGTGAGCGGGGAGGGGAAGAGGCGGTAGAGCGGGGCGAGGGCGGCGAGGAGGGGGTGGAAGTGGTCGCCGAGGAGGTTGAAGCCCTCGCCGCGCAGCGGGACGACGGGCGCCCGGAACTCGGCGTAGGCGCGTACGGCCTGTTCGAAGATGCCGAGGTCGTAGCCGGTGGTGCGCATGAGCTGGTGGCGGCGCACGGCGACGGTCGCGTAGAGCAGGCAGAGGGCGGCGGCCCAGGCCCAGGGGAGCCAGGGGCGCGGGGGCCGCTGTCGGGTTCGGGGTCCTGCTGCTGCCTCCGCCTCCGCCGGGGGCGCATGAGGGGTCTCATATGGGGTCGATTCCGTATCGATTGTCCGCATATGGCGTGATGCTAGGGCGGGCCGTTCAGGGCAGGGCGGTGAACGCGCCGAGCAGCAGCCCGAGGAGCGCGCCCACGATCATGAACGGCCCGAAGGGGATCGCCGAGCCGCGCCCGGCGCGCCGGCCGAGCACCAGGCCGAGCCCGTACAGCGCCCCGAGCAGGAACCCGGCGAACGCCCCCGCGAACAGCACGCCCCACCCGTACCAGCCGAGCGCCGCGCCGATCGGGACGGCCAGTTTCACGTCGCCGAAGCCCATCCCGTCGGGGTGGAGGAGGAAGAGCCCGAGGTAGCCGCCGCCGAGCGCGAGCGAGCCGAGGAGCGCGTGGAGCCACGAGCCCGCCGCGTACGGCAGGAGCGCGGCGAGCGCGAGGAGCAGCGGCAGCGCGGCGGCGAGCGGCAGCGTCAGCGGGTCCGGAAGCCGGTGCACGCGCGCGTCGACGACGGCGAGGAGCACGCCGAAGGGCGCGACGAGCAGCCAGACGAGGAGTTCGGGGCGGGGCGTGCCGGTGGCCGCGGCGAGCGCGGCGCACGCGAGCGCGGTGAGCAGCGGAGCGGCGAGCGGAGCGGGCGTGGTCGCGCAGGCGGCCCGCCCGGGGCCGCCCAGCCAACCGCGCGCGGGCCCCACGAAGGCGTGCCCGGCCGGACAGGCCGCCCGCCAGGGCTCGTCGGCGGCGACGGAGAGCCGGTACGCGGCGCGGGGGACGAGCAGCCCGGCCGCGGCGCCCCACAGGGCGGCGGCCACGACGAAGGCGATCGACAGGGCGTCCACGGGCCGACCTTAGGACTAGGGTCGGGCCCATGGGGAGGACTTGGCGGGACGGGGTCGGGTGGCTGGAGACGCCGAACGGCGGACGGGTGCCGGTAGAGATCGCCGCTACCTATAAGGCGCGGCGGCGGGGCCTCCTCGGCCGCGACGGCATCGACGGCGCCCTGCTCATCACTCCCACCAACAGCATCCACACCTTCGGCATGCGCTTCACCCTCGACATCGCCTACCTCGACCGCTCGTTCACCGTCCTCGACGTCGTCACCATGCGGCCGGGCCGGCTCGGGATGCCGAGGCTGCGCGGCCAGCATGTCCTGGAGGCCGAGGGCGGCACCATGGCGGGCTGGGGCCTGGAGCCGGGCGTGACGGTCACGGTGGACCGGCGCCGAGGAGCGTGAACGCCCCGTACACGGCGGAGGCGAGCGCGAGCGCGCCGAGGACGGGCACGGCGTTGCGGGTCCGAAGCCGGGCCAGGGCCGCCGCGGGCGGCAGGAGGAGCCCGAAGGCGGGCATCATCAGACGCGGCCGGGAGCCGAAGTACGCGGCGCCGACGAGCGAGATGACGACGACGGCGATCGTGTAGACGAGCAGCGGGAGCGGCTGCCGCTGCCGCACACACAGGAAGAGCAGCCAGCCGAGCAGTCCGAGGGCGAGACAGAGCCCGAGGGCGGCGGGCCACGGCAGGCCGGCGATGAAGCGGGCGAGCGCGAGCCCGCCGTCGATGGAGTTGCCCCAGGCCGACTGCACCTCGAAGTACGCGGTCGCGCTGTCCTGCCGTACCCCCACGTACACGACGTATCCGAGCCAGCCGAGCGGCGCGAGCAGCGTCCCCGCCGCGACCCGCGCGCGCAGCTTCCGCTCCCGTACGACGGTGACGATCGCCGTGATCCCGATGGCGGCGATCAGCGCGGCGGCCGTCGGCCGGGTGAGCCCGGCGAGCACCGCCAGGGCCCCGGCGAGGATCCAGCGGTCGCGGAGGACGGCGAGGACCGACCAGGCGGCGAGCGCGGTGAACAGCGTCTCCGTGTACGCCATCGACTGCACGAACGCCGTCGGGTACGCCCCCCACAGAACGGCGAGCACGACTCCGGTGCGCGGGCCCGCGACGTGGGCGCCGACCGCGTAGATGCCCCAGGCGGCGGCGAGCGAGGCCGCCCAGGAGACGAGGAGTCCGGCGGTGGCGGCGTCGACGGGGAGGACGGTGGACAGGGCCCGTTCCAGGGCGGGGAAGAGGGGGAAGAAGGCGAGGTCGGCGTGGACGGCGCCGTTGGGGAGGGTGACCTGGTAGCCGTACCCGTGCTCGGCGATCCGCGTGTACCAGACCGCGTCCCAGCGGCCCATGAGCCGGTGCATCCCGTCCTTGCCGGTGGCGGCCGCGGCGATGGCGAGCGCGGCGAGCCCGAGGAGGCGGGTGGCGGCGTAGCCGAGGAGGGCGGCGGCGGTCGGGGAGGGGGCGCGGGACATGCGCCCGATTATCAGCCGCCGGGCCGGAGGCGGAGGAATCGCGCGGCCATGACCGGGCCCAGCTCGCCCACGATCCCGTACCCCGGCTCGTGCGCGTGCGGCAGATCCCCGAGGAAGGACGTCACGATCACGTCGTCGACCCCGGCCTCGCCGCGCCGGCTCTGCTCCTCCAGGAAGTCGAGGGTGCACCGCCAGTCGACGGCACTGCCCTCGTCGCCGAGGAACGCGCGCACCGTGCCCTGCACGACGTCCCAGAAGAAGACATGGGGCTGGACGCAGCCCTGCCGGAAGACATGCGCGTCGTAGGCGTCGCGGAACCCGGGAACGCGGGCGACGAGGTCGCCGACCAGCTGGACGCCGGGGGTGAGGACGGGGGCGGGAGCGGGAGCGGGAGCGGCGGGGGTGGTCATCGGGTGCCCGTTTCGGAAGCGCCGGGGAGCTCGTGCGAGCTCGCTCACGCTTCAGCATGCCCGTTCCGGGGCGTCCGATCTCACCACTTACCAGCCCTTTTGCATTTCCCTGACGATGCCTTTCGCGGAGTTTTCCACAGGGGGTGCGAAGTGTCCCTCTTCCGTGGATCGTTGGGCACATGTACGAGTTGATGCGACTCGCCAGGGGCGGGGTGCTGCTGACCGTACGCGC
This sequence comes from Streptomyces sp. NPDC048623, assembly GCF_040650755.1. NCBI lineage: Bacteria > Bacillati > Actinomycetota > Actinomycetes > Kitasatosporales > Streptomycetaceae > Streptomyces > Streptomyces sp. NPDC048623. The sequence goes on along the minus strand of NZ_JBEZHV010000024.1, from coordinate 49,384 downwards.
GTACGAGGCGGGGTGGTCGCGCGGACGGCTGCGGGGGCGACTGCGGCGCGAGGGATGGCAACCGATCTGGCGGGGGGCATGGGCCGCCCCGGGGAAGGAGGTGGACTGGAGAGAGCGAGCACGGATCATCCAACTGCTCCGCCCCGACCTCGTGTGCAGCCACGTGACGGCGGCGGCGCTGCACCGCATCGAGAGGCTGAACTCCTCGGAGATACCGGAGGTGCTGGAGTTCACCACCCACCGGCCGGGGCCTGCCGGGATCAGCACCCGATCCGGGATCCGCGTCCACTCGACGCCGTTCCTCACGGAGGCCGACAACTCGGTCCGGGCCGGGCTTCGGGTGACGACCCCGCCGCGGACGGTCGCCGACCTGATACGCGCCGCCGCCTCCCGCGAGGAGGCGGTGGTCGCGGCGGACTCCGCGCTCGCCCGCCGCACCGTCCAGGGCGTGCGCCGCGAACCACTCGTCCGCCAGGAGCAGTTGGCGGACGAACTCATCCCGCGTCGGCCGGGCACGGTCCGAGCCCGCGCCTGGCTCCGCCTGACCGATCCCGCCGCCGGCTCCCCCGCCGAGACGATCGCCCGCCTCCACATGCACGACGCGGGGCTCCACCCCGAGTCCCAGCCGCCCCTGCGCACGCGCTCGGGCCGCACGCTGCACCCGGATTTCCTCTTCCGCGAGGCGGGCCTGGCCGTCGAGATCGAGGGCTACGCCTTCCACGGCACCCGCCGGGCCCACGAACGCGACATCGCCCGCTTCAACGCCCTCACGGACTGCCAGGAGGTCCGCCGAGTGCTCCGCTTCACGGCCACCGACGTGTTCCGGCACCCGGAACGGGTGATCGGAACGATCAGGCGGGCGCTGGAGGACTGAGCGCAGTGGTGGGGGGGAGGGGGAGGGGCCGCGTGCAAACCCCGCCCCGCGCGAGCCCTTGGGCCGCCATCACCCCGCCGGCACCCGGCATGACGCTGCCTCTGGTGCCGCACGGCGGGTCGCCGGGCCTTCGTGGCGGGCGAAGGGCTCGTCACCGAGGGCGGAATCAGTCCTCGGGCAGGTGGAAGTAGACGGTTCCAGACCGCCAGGGACCGTGCTCGGTCATCTCCGACGTGATCACCACGTCCTGGATCTCGGCGGGGCCCAGCTCCTCGATGGAATCCGCCAGCCGCCGCAGGAGAGCCGGGACGCTGTCGCAGCCGGGGCCAGCCGGGTTGGCCCGCGAGAAGTGGTGCACGGTCCAATGCGTCGGTGCTTCGCTCAGGGGCCCGATGGTAGGACCGGCCGCGCCTGACCGACGACGTCGACCGCGGACCGGATGGACGATCAGGAGGGCGATGGAGTGCTGAGGTCTGCAGCCCTCAGCAACCGGTGACGGGCGAGCGGTCAGCTCAGCCGGGCGTCGGCGTAGGTGGTCATGGCGTCGCGCTGGTACGCGGCCAGCCCGGCGGCGATGTGGTCGTAGGCGGCGCGCCACTGCACGTCGTCGACGTAGGTCTGCCCCAGGGCCTTGAACGCGGCCGCGTCCGGGGTCCACATGCGGCAGACGGCCTGGTACTGGGCGTCGACCTCGGCCTGCACGGCGGGGTCGGTCACCGGCGTGCAGGCCTCCATGAGCTCGGCCATACGGACCATGGCCGCGGTCGCCTCACGCTGCAGCCGCTCGGTCTCCTCGGCGGAGAGCGAGGCGGCGAACCGCTCGGACTGCTGCGCCTGGTCGGACCACCTCGTGTGGGCCGGCGGCTCGTACCGGGTCGTGTCGAAGCCGGTGAACAGGTTCTCCGGCCTGCTGATCTCTGCCATGTCGGGTGTCTCCTCGTTCTTCTCCAGTTCGGCGATGGTGCGGGTGACCGTGCGGGCGAGCACGTCGAGGCGGTCGCGCTCGGTCAGCAGCCTGCGTCGGTGTTCGCGCAGCGCGGCCACCTGGCCGACCTGGCGTTCCAGGACCGCCGCGATCTCCCGCAGTCCCAGGCCCAGTTCCCGCATCAGCAGGATCCGCTGCAACCGGAGCAGGCCGTCCTGCTCGTAGTAGCGGTGCCCGTTGCCGCCGATGTACGCGGGAGGGAGCAAGCCGATCTCGTCGTAGTGACGCAGGGTCCGGGACGTCACCCCGGACATCCGGGCCACATCCGCGATCGACCAGGCCATGCCCGCACCTCTTCTCGCCGGGCCGGTCCGTCCGGCCACAGGAACGACCGTAGGAGTTGACGCAGCGGCAAGCGCAAGCGCCCGGAACACACCCGATCCGATGCCCGACGACACCGGCCCCGCCCTCTACCCTCGGGAGGCATGACGATCCAGCGCATGGACAACGTCGGCATCGTCGTCGACGACCTCGACGCCGCCGTCGCCTTCTTCACCGCACTCGGCATGGAGCTGGAAGGCAGAACGCCGATCGAAGGAGCCTGGGCGGCGAGCGTCGTCGGGCTCGACGGCATGCGCAGCGAGATCGCCATGATGCGGATCCCGGGCGCACCGGGCCGCCTCGAACTGGCGACGTACCACTCCCCGGCGGCGATCACCCCCGAGCCCGAGCTCGCCCCGCCGAACACGCTGGGCCTGCACCGCGTCATGTTCGCCGTCGACGACATCGAGGCCACCCTCGCCCGCCTCCGCCCGCACGGCGCCGAACTCGTCGGCGAGGTGGCGCGCTTCGAGGACAGCTACCTGCTCTGCTACCTCCGGGGGCCGAGCGGAATCATCCTGGCGCTGGCCGAGCAGCTGAGCTGAGGAAGGCCGCGGCGCTCCTGGGCGTTGTCTCCGGGTATGAAGATCGGCGAAGCTTCCAGAGTCAGTGGCGTGAGCGCGCGATCGTTACGGCACTACGAAGATGAGGGCCTGATCGTCCCCGGCCGTTTCAGCAACGGGTTCCGCGACTACTGCCAGTCCACGATCGACCAGGTGCTGGTCATCCGCTCGCTGCTGGAGTCCGGCCTCCCCGTACGGCTGATCCGGGAAGTCCTCCTCCACGGCACCGGAGGCGTGTGCCCGGAGTTCCTGCACGAGGTGCAGAGCCATCGCGACCGGCTTGCCGCTCGCATCGCCGTTCTCAGTGATCAGCAGACAGCGCTCGACGCCTACCTTCGAGAGGCCCGTCGCACCGGTCCCTGACGGGCGCTTGACCTTGACGCAAGTGTGAGACTCCTACGTTCGCCGCATGGAGACCAACGAGCAGACGGTACGAGCACTGGTCCAGCGGTCGCACCGGGGACCGAAGGATCTGTCCCTGACGACGGACCTTCACCTGCCCACCCCCGGGCCCGGCGAGTATCTGATCCGCGTCGGTGCCGCCGGGGTGAACTTCGCCGACGTCATGCAGTCCCACGGAACGTACGGCGGAGGCCCGCAACCACCCTATGTGGCGGGCTTCGAGGCCGCAGGCGAGATCGTGGGGGTCGGCCCGGGGATCGAAAGACCGCTGCCGCTCGGCACCCATGTCGTCGGAGCGGGCCCCGGAGCCTTCGCGCAGTACATGACGATGCCGGCCGCGGGTGCCCTCCCCGTACCGCCCGGCTGGAGCGACGCCGAAGCCCTCGGCCTGGTGCTGAACTGGGCCACCGCCCTGGCGGCGCTGAAGCCGTTGGGCGAGGTCGAGACGGGTGAGACGGTGCTCATTCACGCGGCGGCCGGAGGCGTGGGGCAGGCCGCGGTCCGCCTCGCCCGCCACTACGGTGCCCGGGTGGTGGCCACGGCGTCACCGGCGAAGCACGACACCGTCAGGGCGCTCGGCGCCGATGACGTCCTGGACGGCCGACGCCCCGATCTGGCCGAGGAGATCACCCGCCGCACCGGCGGGGTGGACCTGGTCCTGGAATCGGTGGGCCGGGCCACGTTCAAGACCAGCCTGTCGGTCGCCAAGCCCTTCACCGGCCGCGTCGTCGTGTTCGGCGCGGCGTCCGGCGACGCCACCCTGACCACCCACGACCTGGTCTTCACCCACCAGGTCCAGGTGAAGGGCCTGCACATCGGCGCGCTGGCGACCGCAGCGCCCTCCCTCTACCAGTCGCTGCTCACCGAGATCGACACCCTCATCGCCGCCGGCGTCTACCCACCCGGCACCCCGCAGATCCACCCCCTGGCGGATGGACCGGCAGTGCTGCAGCAGCTCGAAGCGGGCGGGACCCACGGCAAGCTCGCCCTGGATCCCTGGCGCTAGCAATGCCGTTGGTCTGAACGGCCGGCACCACGCAACGCGCGGCCTGCGAGCCAGGCGGCGACCCGCTTCTGATCCTCGCGCCGGTCGTAGGGACTGTCCCTCCAGGACGCGAACCATTCCAGGTACCGCAGGACCTTCTCCGAACGGTCAGGGTGACGGACCGCGATGACGTCGACGCCGATCTCGCCCGTCGAGCAGCTGATGTGGACACCACTGTCGAGCGCCATCATGCCGAAGCCCGGATGGCCCGCACGGATGCCGAGGAACGCCGATGCCGCGCCCCGGCCCATGATGTCCCAGCGTTCGAGGAGCCGGACCCGGGTCCAGGCCGTCGGTGTGGCACGACGGCCCCAGTGCATGTCCCGCAGGAAGCCGTTGTGCGTGAACACGCCTTGTGGAAGCTGGACGAGGAACTCGCGCCGGTGGTCGAGAAGGCCGGTGGAGACCGCGAGGTCGTACCAGTCCGCGTTGAGCCGCTCGACAAGCCGTGGGGTGCGGTACGGGTGGGAGAAGCCGCCGATGATGTCCTCTGAGCCGTATCCGAAGACGAACGGCATCGTGCCGTCCGGCACGGCGTTCGGGATCACCTCCAGACCGGCCCGTCGCAGCGGCCGGTACACCTTGCGTTCGCGCTCCTGGATACCCATCGGCCACTGTTCTACCAGGGCCGATGCGCCGAGAATCCCCCGCCCGCGCCCCCGGGTCCGTGCGATGCAAAATCCGCAATCCGCAGCCGAAATGGGGCGCGTGTGAACTCATGTGATTCCAGTGGCGGTCTACGGCCGTCGATGGCGGCCCAAGGGCTCGCGCGAGCGGGATTACACCACCCACCGGCCGTAACCAGCTGGGCATGCATCCCGACCATAAGACCGCCAGCAGTCGCTGAGCCGGGCCCGGCCGCCCCGTTTCTCTTCGGCGCACCCTCAACCGCCGGACACAGTCCCATCGGCCTCGGCCACGAACCAAGCCCCCACCCACCGGCAGGCAGGCTTACTCCGCTCGGGAGCGATACCCGGGCCCACCCACCACCGGGCCGCCATCCGCCTACGGCGGGGACGGCTGCCCGGACCGTTCCGCGTGGCCGGGCCCCCCGACCGCCCTCCGAGTGTGAAAAGGACCCCGGTGGCACCGGGTCAAGGGTGGGCGAAGCCCATCGCGAAGCGACGCCGGAGGCGCCCTTGACGCGGGGACTCCGGGGGCCACACTCGGAGTGAGGGCGGCCACACCAGAAGCACACCAGCAACGCCCACCCGTAGGGCCCAAGACCCGCACTCACCAGGGCAGTCCCACCCAGGACTTCGTCCCCCGGGCGGTGGCTGCGCCTCCGTGATGCCCCACTCGCCGCCCCAGTCCTCCACGGCGACGGCGAGCAGCCACAACGCCCGCCGGCGCCGGGCCGCGCAGACCGTCTCGGCGTCGGGGTCCTCGTGGCGGGAGACCCTGGAGATCAAGGCGGGCAAGGCCGATCACCTGCTCTGGCGAGCGTGCCGCCCTCGCGGGCGGCGGCGTGGCACCCGTACCACCACCGGCCAGGCGCCGAGCCCGGCGACGAGCACCGTCCCCGTCGTGACACCGGCGATGCCGATGGCACGCAGGGTGGGATCGGGGGCGGGTTCAGGGGCGGCGCCGCCCCCGGTCCCCGCCCCCGCCCACGCCCCAGCCCAGTCCCCAGCCGCAGTCGACGCGCGGGACGACGGTGTGAGGGCGAGGTCCAGGGCCACGGGGACCGGGCCCGGGGCGCGGCGGTCCAGGGTGACCTGAAGGTAATAAGCGCCTGCGAAGCGCATCGCGGCGACGGCCTCCGTCGTGCTGGCGGTGCGGTTGGCGTACGCGGCCGGGGCGGTGGCCAGGAGGAGGGTGGCGGGGGCGCCGGTGTAGAGGGCCCGGCGTTCGTCGACGGCGCCGCGAGCCGGGTTGTAGACGGCGAGCCGCAGCCCGTCGGGCAACGCGGAAGCTCCGTACGGCGCCGCCGCGTTCCCGAACCGCGCCCGCGCGAACAGTTGCTGCCCCCACCCCACCGGCACCCGGTAGAACCGGCTCTCCCCCGGCCGTACCTCGTCCCGCCACGTCCCGCCCGCCGCGAGCGGCGCCGCGTCGTTGAACCCGGTGCCGCCCCGTACGTCCTGCCCCTTCCCCGTAACGAGCGCCCCGTCCGGCGGATCCGTGGACCAGGTGGCGGGCGGGGGCGGGGCGTCGCGGGACGGACTTTCGGTGACGTAGCCGAGTTCGAGGACGTGACGGGGCCCGGCACTGGTGCGGTCGGTGGGATCGGCGCGGTCGGCGCCGTCCTTGGCCTGGTCGCGGCCGACGGTCTCGACGAGGAGTTCGTACTCCCCCGCCGCCTGGCAGGCGCGCCCCGCTTCGAGGCGCCGGCTGACGTAGTCGGCGATGGGCCGCGCGCTGTCCCCGTAGAAGCGGATGTCGTTGCGCGGCCCGCAGGCGAGGCCGTCCGGGGTGCGCAGGGTGAGGGCGATGCCGTCGACGACGTCGACGGGCGTGCCGGGAGCCGGGGCGAGAACGGCGGAGAGGAAGACGTTGGAGGTCGCGTCCAGGCGCACGCGGTAGGTGCGGGTCTCGCCCATGGCGATGCCGTCGGTGTACGTGCCCGGGCCGGGCAGCGTCGAGCCGTCGCCGACGGGGTGGGCGTCGGCGGCGGTGCGGTACGGGGGCAGGGGCGCCGAAGTGGGCGGGGGTACGGGGATGGTGGCGAGGGCGGACGCGGCCAGCGTCGCGGCGAAGGCGGCAGATGCGGTCGTGCGCATCGCCCCGCTACCCGCCGGAGGTGCGCGGGAACGACACCTCGACCCGGCGGTTCTTCTTCCGTCCTTCCTCGGTGGCGTTGTCGGCGATGGGGTAGTCCTCGCTGTACCCACGGATGTCGAAGGTGATCCCGGGGTCCAGGCTCTTGGCGAGTTCGAGCTGCACGGCGTCGGCCCGCTCCTTGGAGAGCTTCAGCCCATGGTCGTACGACCCGAGGTCGTCGGTGAACCCGAAGACGCGCACACGCCGGGACTGCTGCTTGTTGATCTCGACGGCGATGGCGGCGATACGGGCGGTGGCGGAGGGGCTGAGCTTGGCGCTGTCCTTGGGGAACAGGACCTCGGCCTGTAGGGCGAAGGTCACGTCGACGTTGGTGTCCTCGCGGCGCTGCTCGCCGCCTTCCTCCTCGACGATCTGCTTGATGTCGAGGACTTTGGCGGGGGCGAGGGTGGCGCCGTCGGGGAGCATGAGGGCGGGCGAGCTGGCATCGATGACGGGGGGCGGGCCGCCGTTGGAGGTGGAGTTGGGCGGATCGTCGGCGCGGGCGGCGCCGGCCGGGCCGGCAGTACTGGCCAGGAGGATGAGGGCGGCCGTGAGGGTGGCGAGGCGGCGCGGTGTGGTCGTCGTCATGACTGCGCCTCAGGAGAGTTTGATGGTGGCGGGGGTGAAGGTGGGGAGCTGGAGCGAGACCTCACTGGAAGTTGCCGGCGGCGAGGGGAACTGCATGAAGACGGGCGTCTCTGCGCCAGGCTCCAGGGTGGACAGCCGAGTGGTGGTGAGCGGTCTGCCGTCGGTGTCGCGGAGCACGTAGTAGCGCTTCTTTCCGACGGAATCGAGGAGTGTGGCACCGCCGAGGGACTTGCCGTGCTTGATGATCTCCGTCTCGTCACCGCTGAGGTGAGCGGAGATGACCGCGGGGGCGTTCGACGTATTCCTGAGCTTGCCGCTGACCGTGAGAAAGCCTCCGGCATCCCGTGTGGCAGTGTTCACGGTCAGCTCCAGTCCCTCCTGGCCCTTGAGTGTGGCCAGGACTTCGGTCGACGCTTCCGAGGAAGGGGAGGGCTGGGCGCCCTGTCCGCCGCTCTTCGGTGAGACCGAGCTCGCCGAAGGCTGCTGCTTCTTGGGGGATTCGCCGCTCCCGCATCCCGCAATGCCGAAAGCCAGTCCAGCCGCCAGGGCCACGGCCGCCCCTCTGCGGGCCTTCCTCGCGTACCGAACATTCATGAATCCAGGTCCTTCGCGCATCAGTCGACAAGTCGAACGGTGAAAAGGGCTGCCGCGTCGGGCAGCTGTGGGTCTTCCGGGTCGATCGTCCACTCGACGTCATCGCAGACGAGGCCGGTGATCGGTCCGGGTTCAGGGCTCGGCGTCGGCGTGGGATCAGGCGTGGCCGAGTCCGTCGGCGTGGGCGTCACGGGAGTGGGCGGCGGGAGGGTCGGATCCGGAGCGTGGAAGGAGCAGAGCGGCTCGAGAACAGCCGTCGCCGTTGCCTCCGCGTGCTCGCCTTCCGTGCCCGGCACCAGTGACTTGCCCACGGTGCCGGTGGTGGTGATCCGCACGCGGAACTCGATTCCGTCCTCCGATGACTGATCGAAGCAGTCGGAGGGGGACATCGTGGCACCGTTGTCCCGGGCGTACTGCGCTGCACTTTCACAGGCCGTGCCGCCGTCGTATTCCCTGCCCTGGAGGAATCGGTCCCAGGCGTCCGGGTCGAGGATCACCGCACGCCAGCCGTCACGGAGCTGCCTCCGTGCGTCCTGCGCCGCGGCGAGCGCGGCTGCGTCAGCGGCGGTCTGCCCTCCACTGCGAAGCACCGCCGCTTGTGCGACGACGAAGTAGACGAAGGCGAGGAACAGCAGGCCGGCAATCACGGTGATGTAGACCGGGAAGGCCTGGCCGGAGTCATCCGCCCGTGCGCCTCTCAGTTGCCGCCACCGGTCAAACTGCTGATCTTGCGCGAGATCGCATCCATGATGTCCTGGCCGATGCTCGTCCCCGAGATCGCGACCACGATCGCCACCACCACCACGATGATCCCCAGGTACTCCACCGCCGTCTGCCCGCGGTCCCGGCGCTTGCCCGCTCCCGCAGCTGCGCCCGCGGCCGCCCGCGCCCGTACCCAACTCCCCACGTGCACCTTGGCCTTGGTCGCGGCCTTCAGCAGCGCCTCGTTCATCGTGTTCCCCTCCGAGTCCGGCGACTCGGGCAGGGTACGCCGTTCGGGTGGGGGGATCACAGGGTCCGTAGGCCCAATCACTGTGGGTGATCGGTGCCGCCCGGTTCACGAGGCGGTCCTCGTGCCGAGCCAGGAGGCGATGGCCTCGCCGCGGGTGGTGCTCTGGAGCTTGGCGAAGATGCGGTTGATGTGGTTCTTGACGGTCTTTTCGGTGATGGCGCAGGTGGTGGCGATCTGCTGGTTGGTCAGGCCGGATGCGATCAGGTCCATGACCTCCACCTCCCTCGCACTCAGACCGAATCGTTGCACTCGCGAAGCTGGATTTCTGAAGGGCAGTATATTCGTGACAGTTGCTCCGGCGCCAGCATGTGCAGTCGCACGCACAGTCCGTACGAGCTGCGCCACGTCGTACTGGCCATGGACCAGTTGAGCTGCTGCCGCGCCGGCCGTTCCACCCCTCACGGGCGAGTGCGTCAGAAGCAGGACCGGTGCGAGGGCCGACAGGTGGGCGACCGCGTCCTGGTCCCCGTCGACTACGACCACGTCCGGCACCCCCGCCCTCGCTCCAGCCCCCGCACCCGCCCCCGCCCCTTCCGCCAGTACCTCCATGTCCGGGCACGCGCCCAACAGCACCGACAGGCCCGCCCGTACGACCGGGTTGGCAGCCACCACCAGAACCCTCAGCTTCCGCATCTCACTCGCCCGTGATCGAGCCGAAGTCGGTGCCCGTACCCAGGAACAGCCCCGCACCCAGCAGGATCATCGTCGCCGGGACCATCAGCGTGGTGATCACCATCGTGGCCTTGGGCACCGCCTTGGCCGCCTTCCGGCGCGCGTTCTGGGCATCGGTACGCCGCATGTCGTTGGCGATCTGGATCAGGGTGTCGACGATGGGCGCGCCCAGTTCCTCGCCCTGCTGCAAGGCGGTCACGAACTGGGCGACCTGCTCGGAGTCGTTGCGCCGCCGCAGTTCGTCGAAGGCCTCGCGGCGGCTGACGCCCATGTCCATCTGGCGCAGGGTGATGCGGAGTTCGTCGGCCCACGGGCCCTCGTACTTGTCCGCGACACGCTCCAGGGCCTGGCGGAAGCCGAGGCCCGCCGAGACGACCACGGCGAGCACGTCGAGGAAGTCGGGCAGCGTCCGCTCGATCTGGTCCTTGCGGATGCGGACCGCCGACCAGATGCCGACCTCCGTCCAGAAGGCGCCGAAGGCGAAGAGCAGTAGCGCCACCAGGATCGAGCCCCTGCTGATCATCAGCAGGCCGCCGAGGCCGCCGAGGAAGCCGTAGACGGCGCGCCGGGCGCCGTAACGGTCGATGGTGAGGCCCCCGGGGTTGCCCGCGAGGTCGATGCGGCGGCGGACGGAGTTGACCCGCTTCGGGCCCATCAGGCGGAGCACGGCCGGGGACCAGCGCATGCCGAGGCGGTCGACGACCGAGTCGACGGCGCCGGTACGGGTCGCGCCGACCTCCAGGGCGAGCTGGAGGTCGGAGGGGAGCTTGGCGTCGGCGAGGTAGAGGCGGATGCCGTAGCAGGCGCCCGCGACGGAGAGGCCGGCGAGAAAGGCGACCAAAAGGTTGACTGGAGTCAAGTAATTCATGGACCACGTCACCTCCCCTACACGTCGATCTTCGCGAGGCGGCGGATCACGACGAAGCCGACCACGTAGAGGCCGAAGGCGAGGACGACCGCCGCCTGTCCAAGGCCCGAGCCGGTCATCCGGTCCAGGGCACCCGGCTGCATGTTGTCGATGAGGAGCAGCGAGCCGACGCCGATGACCGGGACGGCGTACGCGGTGAGGCTCACCTGCGACAGCTGTGTCCGCACCTCGCGCCGCGTCTCCTTCCGCTCCTCCAGCGTCTCGGTGAGGTTGCGCAGGGAGGAGACGACGGTGCCGCCGGCCCGGTTGGCGAGGACCAGGGTCGTGACGAGGACGACGAGTTCGCGGGACGGGAGACGTTCGGCGAGTTCGCCGAGGGCGTCGTCGAGGGAGCTGCCGACGGCGAGCTGCTGGGAGACCTTCTCCAGCTCGTCTCCCGCCGGTGCCTCCAGTTCGTCGGCGGCGAGCGAGAGCGCCATGCGCAGGGCGAGGCCGGCCTGGGTGGCGTTGGCGAGGATGCGGGAGAGTTCGGGGAGCTGGTTGATGAACTTCTCGATGCGTTTCTGCCGCTGCCAGTTGAGGAAGCCCATGGCGACCCACAGGCCGAGGAAGCCGCAGATGGGGCCGAAGAACGGGGAGAGCAGCGCCTGCCCGGTGATCCACAGGGCGACGACGGTCACCGCCATCGCGACGACGAACTCGCCCGGGGTGATGTCGAGTCCGGTGGCGGAGATACGGAGTTCCAGCTTGCGCCCGAGGGCCGTGCGGCGCACCCTCCGGTCGACGCCCCGGAAGGGCCGCCGACGCCGCCCGCCCGGGCCCTCGCCCGTCTCGCCCGCGGTCTGCGAGAGCCGGGCGATGAGCGCGGACCGCTGGGCGGCGCCGCTCGCGTACAGCTGGATGCCGGCCACGACCAGGACGCAGCACACGAGTGCCGCGCCGACGGTCAGCAGGGTCGGGTTCATCGTCCTTCTTCTTCCTTCCCTACTCGGGCACTCACTCGGGCACCCGCTCGGGCACCGGCTCGGGCGCTCACTTCGGCGCTCACTCCGGCACTCACTCGGGCGCTCACTTCGCCTCCCGCGTGGCGAGCTGCGCGTCCGTCGCCGCCACGCCGAAGGCCTGCGGGAGCGGCTGGCCCGCCATGTAGAACCGGTCGGCGACCCGGCGCGGCAGCGGGTGGTACGAGAACCGTCCGTACACCCGGCCGTCGGCGGCGACCGGCTGGGCATCGAAACGGGCCACGGTGGCGAGGAGGTAGCGCTCGCGGCCGTGGGAGGCGAGGATCGCGATCTCGGTGACGCGGCGGGTGCCGTCGGGGTGGCGGGTGAGCTGGACGAGGACGTCCACGGCGCTGTTGATCTGGTCGCGCAGGGCCTCGAAGGGGACCTTGACCTCCGACATGGAGGCGAGGGTCTGGAGGCGCATCAGGGCGTCCTCGGCGGAGTTGGCGTGGACGGTGGCGAGGGAGCCGTCGTGGCCGGTGGACATCGCCTGGAGCATGTCGAGCGTCTCGCCGCCGCGGACCTCGCCGACGACGATACGGTCGGGGCGCATGCGCAGGGAGTTGCGCACGAGGTCGCGGATGGTGACCTGGCCGCGGCCCTCGATGTTGGGCGGCCGGGCCTCCAGTCGGATGACATGGGACTGCTGGAGCTGCAGCTCGGCCGAGTCCTCGATGGTGATGACCCGTTCGCCGTCGGGGATGAGCCCGGACAGGGCGTTGAGGAGGGTCGTCTTTCCGGTGCCGGTGGCGCCGGACACGATGATGTTGAACTTGGCCTGGACGAGTCCGGACAGCAGGAGCAGCATCTGCTCGTCGAGCGAGCCGAGGCCGATCATCTCGTGCAGGGTGTACGCGCGCGGGAAGCGCCGGATGGTGAGCGTGGCCCCGGTGAGGGACAGCGGCGGGATGATCACGTTGACGCGCTCGCCGGAGGGGAGCCGGGCGTCGACCATCGGATTCGACTCGTCCACGCGCCGGTTGACGGTGGACACGATCCGCTCGATGGTCTGCATCAGCTGCTCGTGCGAGGCGAACCGCAGCGGGAGGAGCTCCACACGGCCCGCGCGCTCGATGTAGATCTGGTCGGGGCCGTTGACCATGATCTCGGTGATGGAGGCGTCTTCGAGGAGCGGTTCGAGTACGCCCAGGCCGAGGGCCTCGTCGACGACGCGGCGGATCAGCTGGGCGCGTTCGGCGGTGGAGAGAACGGGGCCTTCGCGGCTGATGATGTGGCCGAGGACGCGTTCGAGGCGGGCCCGGCGCTCGGCGGCGGCGAGCGCGGACATCTCGGTGAGGTCGATCTCCTCCAGGAGCTTGGCCCGGAAGGCGGCGACGAGATGCCCGTCCTCCCGGCCGGCGCCGCCGCCGGCCCGGTTCTCCTCGGGGGTGTGGATACGGGACCGCAGGCTCATCGCTGGGCCTCCTCGGATGCGGAGTCGGGGACGGGCATGGTGGCGGTCCTGGTCACGGGGTCGAAGCTCATGAACGGGATGAGGGAGGGGATGTCGACGCGTACGGTCGCGACCCCGCCGGCCTCTGAGACGTCGCTCCGGCGGGCGATCCAGCCGCTCATCGCCGCCTTCCCCGCCGCCTGCGGAGCCGGTACGGAGTCCGGGTCGTCCACGCTCGCCGCCCGCGCCGCCGCCCGCGCCCCCGTACCCGCCTGCTGGGCCGCGTACGCCACCAGGCCGAGCTGGACGCCCACCAGGCCGACGATCAGCAGGATCGGCAGGAAGCCCAGGTACTCGACGGCCACTTGGCCTCTGTCGCCACGTCGCCTCATCGGTCCTCCCCCTTTCCCTCCCACACCGCAGCCGCCTCGCCGTCCACGTCCCACGGGAAGCTGATCGCGCCCGGGAACAGCACCGGGGTGTGCAGCGTGACCGTCGCCGTGACCATGCCGCCCGACGGCCCCCCGCACCGGACCCCGGCGCTCGACGCCCACGCCCCCTCCACGTGCCGCAGCGCGGCTCCCTCGCAGTCGCCGCCCACCGCCGCCGCCCGCGCCGCCTCGTCCGCGGCGTTCCCCGCCAGCGTGTACGTGTAGCCGATCAGGACGCACTGCCACAGCAGCACCAGCGTGAGCAGGATCAGCGGCAGCATGCCGACGAACTCGACCGCCACCTGACCGCTGTCGTGACCGCTGTCGCTCCGCCCCCGCTCGTCCCGCCCCGGCACCCGCACGTCTATCGCCCTCCGCCGCCGCGCCGCCGCAGGCCGAGCGCGCCGCGGTCCCCGCCGCGTACGAGCTCCTTGCCCGGGCCGGCCGCCGCCGCGGCCTTCACCAACCCCAGCTCCCCCGCCAGCGCCCACAGCGCCTGCTTGACCGTCGAGCGCGCGTCCAGGTCGTGCAGCCGGCCGGCGTCGACGACGGCGGCCAGCTCCTTGTAGGCGGCGGGGACGGCGACACCCGCGATCCTCGTCCCCGTGATCTTCTGGACGAGCGGGGGCTGGATCTCGGTGGACCGCTGGTGGCGGTTCACCAGGACGGTGCTCTCCTCGGGCTTGCGGATCTGGAGCCGGTCCCACATCCGTACGACCCGCTTGGCCGCCCGCACGGCGACCACGTCCGGTGTCGTCACGAGGAGCGCGGTGTCCGCCGTCTCCACGGCCGCCGCGCCCGCCGAGTCCAGATGGGTCCCGCAGTCGATGACGACGACCTCGTGGCGGGCGCTCAGGGCGCTGACGATCTGGCGGGCGGCGCGGTCGGTGACGTCCTCGCCCCGTTCCCCCTCCCCCGGGGCCAGGAGCAGCGACAGGCCCGTCTCGTGGACGTACACGGCGTCCTGCAGCACCCGCGGTGTGATGTCGTTGATGGTGGCGAGGTCGGCGACGGAGCGGCGGAACTGCACGTCGAGGTACGAGGCGATGTCGCCGCCCTGGAGGTCCAGATCCACCAGCGCGACCGTGTGTCCGGAGGCGCGGGCGGCGAGGGCGAGGTGGACGGCGGTGACCGTGGTGCCGACGCCGCCCTTGGCGCCGCTGACGGTGACGACGGTGCCGCCGGGGCCGGTGGGGGTGTCGGGTCCGGCGGCGCCGAGGTGGCGGCGGACGCCGGTGGACCACTGGGCGGCGGCCTGGACGCGGCTGGCGAGTTCCTCGTAACCGAGCGGGAGGGTGACGAGGCCGCGGGCGCCGGAGTCCATGGCGGCGGAGAACAGCACGGGGCTGGCGTCGGCGGTGATGAGGACGACGCCGACGGCGGGGAAGCGGAGGGCGACCTCGCGGATGAGGTCGAGCGCGGGGACGGGGCCGATGCGCTCGTGGACGAGGACGACCTCGGGAAGCTCGTCGAGGGACGTGGCGGCGAGCCGGGCGAGGGTGTCGAGGAGCTGGGTGGAGTCGGCGACGGGCCCGGCGGGTTCGGCGTCGGGGAGCTGGCCGATGAGGGTGGTGACGGCGCGGGCCGCGTCCGGGTCGCCGACCGCCGGCAGGATCCTCGTGGTCATGCGTGGCCTCACTTGTCCTTACTGGTCCTTACTGGTCCTTACCTGTCCGTACTGGCCGTTGTGTGCCGTTACTTGTCCTTGTCGAGCGTGTACGTGCGGTCGCGCGGGTCGGGCGCGTTGCTGCCGCCGCCGGGGGCGACGAGGGCGAGGCGGACGTGTTCGGCGAAGGACTCGGCGTAGGCGACGCGCTGGGTGTCGGCGGTGGTGAGGGCGAAGGTGATGGGGACGGCCTCGGTGCCGCGGCCGGCGCGGTCGTCGCGGTTCTCGATGGGGGTCAGCTTGCCGATGGCGAGGACCTTGGCGCCGGCGACGATCAGCTTGGACTGGGCGGGCGCGCCGCCGCGTTCGCCGGCGAAGGTGGCGTAGATGTTGACGGAGGCACCGGGGGTGATCTTGCCGGCGACGCCGGTGGCGGCGTCGACCATGATGGCGAGTTCCTGTTGGCCGGGGGCGAGCGCGGGCCGGTCGACGATCATGTCGCTCTGGAGGAGGGAGCCGGCCTTCAGGGTGGTGACGGCGATCTTGCCCTCCGCCTTGCGGAGGTCGGTGACGGCGGTGGCGGGCAGCCAGCGCTCCGGCATCGTGATCTTCTCGAAGTCGCCGGGGCCGAGGGGGGCGTACGGCTGGATGTCGTCCTTGACGCGGTACGCGGTCACCTCGGGCCCGACCTTGGAGTTCACGTCGCTGATCACGGACAGCACGCCGGCGAACGCGCCGACGGCGCACAGGACGGACAGCAGCAGCAGGATGACGCCACGGCGCTGGCGGGAGTTCATGGCCGTACTACCTCGATCGATCGTGGACGGGTGACGCGACGGACGGGGCGGGCGGGGCGGGCGGGGCGGACGGGGCGTTCGGGGACCGGATCACGGCAGGTGGCGGTCAGCCTGGTGTGGCGGCGGGCTCGGCGGCGCCCGCCAGGGGCGCGCCGCAGAAGCCGCAGCGGTCGCCGATGAGCTCCATGCGGCACCAGTGGCAGGTCTCCCGCCGTACGGAGGAGACGAGTTGGTGCAGGACGGGCAGGTCGGGCAGGTACGCGGCGAACTCGACGAGCTTGCCCGTGCCCCACCAGCCGGGCGAGGACTCGGGCAGGGCGGCCTCCTGGACGGCGCGGACCCGCCAGCCGGGGGCGAGGACCGTGGTGGGCCAGTCGGTGGCGAGCTGGCCGCGGGCGAGGACGAGATCGGTGGTGAACTCGGGGCCGGTCAGCGCGTCGGACCCGCCGGAACTCCGCGACCCGCCGGAACTCCCCGTCCCGCCCGAACCGATCCGTACGAGCTGGGGCGCGGGTCCCGCGAGGACGGCGAAGTGGGCGCCGGGCAGCCAGCCCTTGACGTGCGAGGTGAGTCCGACGGGCACGTGGTCCAGCCTGGCCACGGAGCCGAGGACGGCGCCCGCGTACACGTAGTGGGCGAGCAGCCGGGCGGCGGCGGCGAGGACTCCGGGGCTGAAGTCGCAGACGGAGAGCTGGCGGAGCTGGCGGACGAGGACGGCGGTGCCGAGCGGCGGGAGGCCGGTGCGGACGATCGCGATCCGGTCGGATTCGAGCAGGGACCGTACGGAATGCAGCCGTCGGGCGGTCGCGGGTGGTACGGAGTCGGGGCAGACGACGACCAGATGCCCGTGCTGGTCGAGCAGCCGGCGTACGTCGGCGAGGGTGGCGTCGAGCGGCCGGGTGTCGGGCGCCGGGAGGACGGCGGCGGGAGGCGTCTGCGGATCGGTCGGCGGCAGCACCAGATCGGCGCTGGTGACCGCAATCGCTGTCGGCATGTCGGGCTCCCCCGATCCCTCACTGACCACTCGTTGATCACTCGTTGATCACTTGCTGCGTTCGCAGCGTTACCGCGACTGCACCTTATCCAGGCCGCTGGGGTGGTGAACACACAATCCTTCAAGCTCCGTCATATTCACGACGGACCCGGTCGGCCTCGGGCCCGCCTCTGAACTGCGGTTCCTGCCAGAGGTCTTGACAACCCAATTGGTCTGGACCAGCTTGTTCCGCGCACCCTCCCCTCCCCCACTCCCCTCCGGAGGAAGCACGTGGACCGCACCACCAGAGCCGCCCTGACGCTCGCCGTCAGCGCCGGGCTCGTCCTCGCCGGCGGCGCCGGCGTCGCCCAGGCCGCGGACGTGAACGTCGCCAAGAACGCCGGTTTCGAGAACGGCCTGGCCAACTGGTCCTGTTCGGCCGGCAGCGGCGCCGTCGTCTCCTCGCCGGTACGCACCGGCGCGGGCGCCCTGCGCGCCACCCCGGCCGGCATGGACAACGCCAAGTGCACGCAGACCGTGACCGTGAAGCCGAGCTCCACCTACACCCTGAGCGCCTGGGTGCAGGGCGGTTACGCCTACCTCGGCGCGAGCGGCACCGGTACCACCGACGTGTCGACGTGGACGCCGGACAGCGGCAGCTGGAAGCAGCTGACGACCACCTTCACCACCGGCGCCAACACCACCTCCGTGCAGATCTACACCCACGGGTGGTACGGCACGGCCGCGTACTCCGTCGACGACGTGAGCGTCTTCGGCCCGGACGGGGGCGGCGGCACCGACCCGGCACCGACCGTCCCGGCCGCGCCCGCCGGTCTCGCCGCGGGCTCCGTCACCTCGTCGTCCGTGGGCCTGAGCTGGAACGCGGTCTCCAACGCGACCGGTTACAAGGTCTACAAGGACGGCGCCCTCGCGGCGACGGTCAGCGGCACCTCGGCCACCGTCACCGGGCTCACCGCGAGCACCACGTACCAGTTCCAGGTCGCGGCGACCAACGCGGCCGGCGAGTCCGCCAAGTCGGCGGCCGTCTCCGCCCGTACCTCCGACGTCTCCGACCCGGGCCCCGGCCCGGCCGTGCCCAAGCACGCGCTGACCGGCTACTGGCAGAACTTCAACAACGGCGCGACCGTGCAGAAGCTGCGCGACGTCCAGTCGCAGTACGACATCATCGCCGTCTCCTTCGCCGACGCGACGACCACGGCCGGCCAGATCACCTTCAACCTCGACCCGGCCGTCGGCTACGCCTCCGTCGCCGACTTCAAGGCCGACGTCGCGGCCAAGAAGGCGGCCGGAAAGTCGGTCATCCTGTCGGTCGGCGGCGAGAAGGGCAACGTCACCATCAACAGTGACGCGTCCGCGAGCGCCTTCGCCGACAGCGCGTACTCGCTGATGCGGGAGTACGGCTTCAACGGCGTCGACATCGACCTCGAACACGGCATCAACGCGACCTACCTCACCAAGGCGCTGCGCCAGCTGTCCGCGAAGGCGGGCTCGTCGCTGGTCCTGACGATGGCCCCGCAGACCATCGACATGCAGTCCACCGGCACCGAGTACTTCAAGACCGCGCTCGCCGTGAAGGACATCCTCACGGTGGTCAACATGCAGTATTACAACAGCGGTTCGATGCTCGGCTGCGACGGCAGGGTCTACAGCCAGGGCTCGGTGGACTTCCTCACCGCGCTCGCCTGCATCCAGCTCCAGGGCGGCCTCGACGCCTCCCAGGTCGGCCTGGGCGTGCCCGCCTCGACGCGGGGCGCGGGCAGCGGCTACGTCGACCCGCAGATCGTGAAGAACGCGCTCGACTGCCTCGCCAAGGGCACGGGCTGCGGCACCTTCAAGCCGTCGCAGACCTACCCGAACATCCGGGGCGCGATGACCTGGTCGACCAACTGGGACGCCACGGCCGGCAACGCGTGGTCGAACGCGGTCGGCCCGCACGTCCACGGCATGCCGTAACCACTCCCCCGCCCCCCTCCCTCCTTCGGGGGATTCCGTACGCAGCGCCGCCGCTCCCCCGGCGGCGCTGCGCCGTTTCCGGGTCCGGTGAAGGGAGAATGTGGCCGAACCTCCTTCTTGACCGGTTCATGCCACCCGCTCACCATGTCACCACCGCACGTCCGTCTGCTTGTCGCACCCCCCACCCTCCCTACCCAGGAGACAGCATGCGACTTCGTACTCGCGGAAAGCCGGCCGTCCTCGCGGCCCTTCTGGCGCTCGCGCTCGCGGTGCCGGTCACGACGGCCGCCACCAGTACCGCCCGCGGCGCCGCCGGCCCGAGCGGCGGCGAGGAGGTGATCCGGCAGTACGAGATCGCCGGGCCCGCCACCACCGCAGAACGCTCCGCCCTCACCGCCACCGGGGTCTCGCTCGACGAGGTCGACGCCCGCTCGGTGGTCGTCAGCGCGAACGCGACCCAGGTCGCGCACCTCACGTCCCTCGGCTACAAGGTGACCGCCCTGCCCGCCCCTCCGCAGCGCAACACTCCCGGCCTGGCCGCCGGACCGCTCGACTTCCCCTCCGCCGACGCGAAGTACCACAACTACGCGGAGGCGAACGCGGAGATCGACCAGCGGCTGGCCGCGTACCCGAGCATCATGACCAAGCGCGTCATCGGCAAGTCCTACCTGGGCCGCGACATCGTCGCCATCAAGGTGAGCGACAACGTCGGCACCGACGAGAACGAGCCCGAGGTGCTCTTCACCGCCCACCAGCACGCCCGCGAGCACCTCACCGTCGAGATGGCGCTCTACCTGCTGCGCGAACTCGGCGCCGGCTACGGCACGGACAGCCGGATCACCAGCATGGTGAACGACCGCGAGATCTGGATCGTCCCCGACCTCAACCCGGACGGCGGCGAGTACGACATCGCGAGCGGCTCCTACCGCAGCTGGCGCAAGAACCGGCAGCCCAACTCCGGTTCCTCGTACGTCGGTACGGACCTCAACCGCAACTGGAACTACAAGTGGGGCTGCTGCGGCGGCTCCTCGGGCTCCAAGAGCTCCGAGACCTACCGCGGCACGGCCGCCGAGTCCGCCCCCGAGGTGAAGGTGGTCGCCGACTTCGTGCGCTCCCGCGTCATCGGCGGCAAGCAGCAGATCAAGGCCGGCATCGACTTCCACACGTACAGCGAACTGGTCCTGTGGCCGTTCGGCTGGACGAACGCCGACACGGCCACCGGCATGACGCAGGACGACCGCGACGCGTTCGCGACCATCGGAAAGCGGATGGCCGCGAGCAACGGCTACACGCCCGAGCAGTCCAGCGATCTGTACATCACCGACGGGACGATCGACGACTATCTCTGGGGCACGTACAAGATCTTCTCGTACACCTTCGAGATGTACCCGACCTCGTCCTGGAACGGCGGCTTCTACCCGCCCGACGAGGTGATCGAGCGGGAGACCGCGCGCAACCGGGACGCCGTGCTCCAGCTCCTGGAGAACGCGGACTGCATGTACCGCTCGATCGGCAAGGCCGCGCAGTACTGCTAGCGGTGGCTGTACGCGTTACGACGCGTCCTGGACGCCCTTGTCGCCTTCGGTGCCTTCGGTGCCTTCGGTGCCCTCGTCGAAGTAGGCGTCCAGGACCGCGTCGAGCTGCGACTCCCACTCCGCGACCCGGCCCTTGGCCGGCGCGTCGATCTCGATCGGGTACCAGCGCCGGTCCGGGGTGTGGACGGTGACGGTGAACCGGCGCCCGAAGCGGGACACCTCCGTCGCCACGGCACCGATCTCGTCCCAGCGGAACTCGCACTTCTCCTCGTCGAGGGCGAGGTGGACGCCGGTGGCGTCGGCGAGGATCCGGCCACGCCGGTCGGCGGCCTCGAAGACGGGCCCGTCGGCGACGGCTTCCGTCTCGGGCTCCGCTTCCGGCTCCGCGGCCGGTACCGCGTCCTGGGGCTCCTCCGGCGCCATGTCCTGCGGCTCCTCGGGCTCCTCGGACGTCGCGGGCGCCGCGGGCGTGACGCCCGCGAGGCCCCCGAGGCCCGTGATGCCCGGGACGAACGCCGGGTCCGCCGCGGCGCCTTGCACCGCCTGAATGCTGGGTCCTGTGCCTGTGCGCTGCTCCACGGGCGGAAGTATGGCCGAAGACCCTGTGGATGTACGAGCCGGGTGTGGTGTCAGCTCAGGACCGCCAGTGCGTCGATCTCGATGAGGAGACCCTTGGGGAGCCCGACGTAGACCGTCGTACGGGCGGCGGCGGGGGCCTTGAGGCCCTGCTCCTCGAAGTACTGGTCGTAGATCTCGTTCATCTCGGCGAAGTGGTCGACGTCGGTGAGGTAGACGCGCATCATCATGACGTCGTCCCAGGTCGCGCCGCCCTCTTCGAGGATCGCCCTGACGTTGGCGAAGGTCTGGAGGGTCTGCTCGCACAGGGTGGGGCCGACGGGGGTCGGGGCCTGGCCCTCGACGGCGGGCAGGAAGCCGACCTGGCCGGCGACCTGGAGGATGTTCCCCTTCCTGACGCCGTGGGAGAACCTGGCGGGCGGGGTGGTGTGGGTCGCGGGGGTGAGGGCGATCTTCTCGGTCATGCGTCCTTGTCCTTGGGGTCGGTGGTACCGGAGTACTCACGGCTGATGCCGTCGGCGGTGCGGCGCACCAGCGGGAGCAGGGCGAGGAGTTCCTCGGCGGTGACGACGACATTGGGCGCGGACACCGACATGGCGGCGACGACCCGCCCGTCGGCGCCGCGGATGGGCGCGGCGACGCAGTTGATGGACTCCTCGTGGCCGCCGAGGTCGGTGGCCCAGCCCTGGTCGCGTACGGTCGCCAGTTCCTTGAGGAAGGCGGCGGCGTCGGGGGTCGAACGGGGCGTGTACTGGGGGTAGTCGAGCTTCGCGGCGAGCGCGCGGCGCTCGGCCTCGGGCAGGTCGGCGAGGAGCAGCTTGGCGACGGCGGCGACGGTGATGGCGACCGGCTTGCCGATCCGCGAGTACATGCGGACGGGGTAGCGGCTGTCGACCTTGTCGATGTAGAGGACCTCGCCCTCCTCGTGGACGGCGAGGTGGACGGTGTGCCCGGTGCGTTCGTTGAGGGCGACGAGGTGGGGGTGGGCGATCTCGCGGATGTCGAGGTTCTCGACGGCTTCCTGCGCGAGCGCGAAGAGGCGGGCGCCGAGGCGGTAGCGCTGGTCCTGCTGCCGGTAGACGAGCCCGTGCGCGTGGAGGGTGCGCAGCAGACGCAGCGCGGTGGACTTGTGGACGCCGAGCCGCTCGGCGACCTGCCCGAGGTCGGCGGGTCCCTGGGCAAGCAGCGGCAGGATGCTGAGTGCCCGGTCGACGGTCTGGCTCATGGCGTACGTACCTCCTGGTCCTCCCCCGTCCACCCGGGGCCGAGGTGCAGTCTCCCCCAGGCCTCGTCGTCGGCGCCGACCAGCCGGTCGGCATGGGCGCGCCGGGCGGGGGAGCCGGCGACGTCACCGGCCACGGTGAGCGCGGCGGCGGCCATGAGGTGCCCGTGGCGGAGGCGGGCCTTGGCGTCCAGGCCGCGGAGGGTCCCGTGGAGGAACCCGGCGGCGAAGGCGTCGCCGGCGCCGGTGGGGGCGACGACGTCGACGCGGGGGGAGGGGACGTGGGTGACGGTGTCCGTAACCGGGGGCTCTGCCCCCGGACCCCCGCGCCTCGATCGCCGGCGGGGCTGGACTGACCGCTCGTACACCGTCGCCCCCTCCGCGCCACGCTTGACCACAAGCACGGCCGGCTCCGGTATCAACGCCCGGATCGCGTCCGCCTCCCCGACCCCCCACGCCTCCTCCGCCTCGTCCGCGCCGACGAAGACCAGGTCGGCGCGCCGCGCCAGCTCAAGCAGCACCGGTCCCCCACCCACCGGGTCGACCCACAGCCCAGGCCGGAAGTTGACGTCGAAGGAGACGAGCGGCCGCCCGGGCCGGGGGGAGGTCAGTTCGCGCAGGAGCGCCAGGCACGAGTCCGACAGCGCCGCCGTGATGCCGGTCAGATGGAGGATCCGGCCACCCCCGACGACGTCGTACGGCACGGTCGAGGGCGACATCGCCGAGGCCGCCGACCCGGAGCGGTGGTAGACGACCTCGTACGCGGCCGTCGCGCGGTCGGTCGCGGTGCGGAAGTAGACGCCGGTGGGCCGGTCCGGGTCGCGGACGACGGCGGAGACGTCGACCCCGTACGCGCCGATGGCCTCCGTCAGATGCGTGCCGAAGCCGTCCTGGCCGACCCGGCCCACCCACTTCGTACGGTGCCCGGCGGCGGCGAGCGCGCAGGCGACGTTGGACTCGGCGCCGCCGATGGCCCGGTCGAAGGTGGGCACGTCGGCGAGGCGGCCGGGCCGGGTGGGCAGGAAGGTGACCATGGACTCGCCGAGGCAGACGACGTCCGGCGGTGTTCCGGTCACTGCGGGGCTCCCTGTCTCATGGTGCGGGTCGGCCCGTTGACCCGCCATCAGCCCGGATGCTAGACAGCTCGAAACGACATACGCAACGATCGTTGCACATAGTGCAACAGTGAGAATCGGCGGGCAGTATCAGCAGGCAGCACCAGCACCACCCACCCTCGACGAGGAGGACCCTCATGTCGAAGCCGAAGCCGAAGCCGAAGCCGACGCCGACGCCGACGCCGGACGACCTGGCCCGCGAGGTCGTCGACCACCGCTTCAAGGCCCTGCCGCCGGACGCCGCGGGCCTGACCGTCGGTGAGCTGGCGGCCCAGCGCCGCAACCTCTTCACGGGCGGCTTCACGACCCCCGTCCTCGCCCTCTCCGCCGAGTCCGTCGAGCACAACCTGCGCCTCCTGGAGATCTACGCCGAGCGCCACGGCCTCGCCTTCGCGCCGCACGGCAAGACCTCCATGGCCCCGCAGCTCTTCGACCGTCAGATCGCGCACGGCGCCTGGGGCATCACCGCCGCCGTCCCCCACCAGGCCCGTGTCTACCGCGCGCACGGCGTCGCGCGGATCTTCCTCGCCAACGAGCTCGTGGACGCCGTCGCGCTGCGCTGGCTCGCCGCCGAACTGGACGCGGACCCGGACTTCCACCTCGTCTGTTACGTCGACTCCGTGCGCGGCGTGGAGCTGATGGACGAGGCCCTGGCGGCCGCCGGGGCGCGGCGCGCCGTGGACGTGGTGGTGGAGCTGGGCGCGGCCGAGGCGGGGCGTACGGGTGTGCGGACCGAGGCCGAGTGCGAGGCCGTCGCCGACGCGGTCGCGGCCACGGACCGGCTGCGGCTCGTGGGTGTGGCGGGCTACGAGGCCACGATGCCGCAGGCCGACGCCGACCGCGTACGGGAGTGGCTGCACCGGCTGGTCGGGCTCGCGGTCACGTTCGACAAGGCGGGCCGGTTCGCGCCCGATCTGCCGGAGATCGTCGTCAGCGCGGGCGGCAGCGAGTGGTTCGACACGGTCGCCGAGGTCTTCGCCGGGATCCCGGAGCTCTCCCGTCCCGTCCTGAAACTGCTGCGCTCGGGTGCGTACGTCTCGCACGACGACGGCCAGTACCGCGAGCGGACCCCGTTCAACCGGATCCCGGAGGAGGGCGCGCTGCAGCCCGCGTTCCGGCTCTGGTCGCAGGTCGTCTCCCGCCCCACCGCCGCGCAGGCCTTCACCAACGCGGGCAAGCGGGACGCCGCGTACGACCTGCATCTGCCCGAGGCGCAGGTCGTACGCGACGGGCGCACCGGCGAGATCCGTCCGGCCGAGGGCATCACCGTCACCGCGCTGTCCGACCAGCACGCGTGGCTCGACACGGAGCCGGGGGCCGACGTGGAGGTCGGCGACTGGGTCGGCATGGGCCTGTCGCACCCGTGCACGTCCTTCGACAAGTGGCAGCTGATCCCTCTCGTCGAGGCGGACGGCACGGTCGTCGACTACATCCGCACGTTCTTCTAGTGAGGGGGTGGTGATGGATCTCGTCTTCCGTGACGCGGAGGTCGTCGACGGCACCGGCGAGCCCTCCTACCGCGCTGATGTGGCGATCGAGGGCGGCCGTATCGCCTCGATCGTCAAGGAGGGCGCGGCGGCCGGCTGCCAGCGCCCGACCGCCCGCCGGATCGTCGACGCCGAGGGCCTGGTGCTGTCCCCCGGTTTCATCGACATGCACGCGCACAGCGACCTCGCGCTGCTCCGGGACCCGGACCACAGCGCGAAGGCAGCGCAGGGCGTGACCCTGGAGGTGCTCGGCCAGGACGGTCTTTCGTACGCGCCGGTCGACGACCGCACGCTCGACGAGGTGCGGAAGGCGATCACGGGCTGGAACGGCGACGGCTCCGGCCTGGACCTCGACTGGCGGACGGTCGGCGAGTACCTGGACCGGCTGGACACCGCGCACGACGGGCGGGGGATCGCCGTGAACGCCGCCTACCTCGTCCCGCAGGGGACCGTACGGATGTACGCGATGGGCTGGGAGGACCGGCCGGCGACCGGGGCCGAGCTCGACCGGATGCGGCAGCTCGTCGCCGAGGGCCTGGAGCAGGGCGCGGTCGGCATGTCCTCGGGCCTGACGTACACCCCCGGGATGTACGCGCCGGACGCCGAGCTGACCGAACTGTGCCGGGTGGTGGCGTCGTACGGCGGGTACTACTGCCCGCACCACCGTTCGTACGGGGCGGGCGCGCTGGAGGCGTACGAGGAGATGGTGCGGCTCACGCGGGACGCGGGCTGTGCGCTGCACCTGGCGCACGCGACGATGAACTTCGGCGTGAACGAGGGCCGCGCGCCGGAGCTCCTCGCGCTCCTGGACGAGGCGCTGGACGGCGGCGCGGACATCTCGCTCGACTCGTACCCGTACACGCCGGGGTGTACGACCCTGGCCGCCGTGCTGCCGAGCTGGGCGCACGAGGGCGGGCCGGAGGCGCTGCTCGCGCGGCTGGCCGACGACGCGACGGCGGAGCGGATCCGGCACGGCCTGGAGGAGACCGGGTCGGACGGGTGCCACGGTGTGCCGGTCGAGTGGGACACGATCGAGATCTCCGGCGTGACGGCCCCGGCCCTGGCGGACTGGGTCGGGCGCCGGGTCCCGGACTGGCCCGCCGCCCGCCGTCTGCTGCTGGAGGACCGGCTCGGCTCGACGATCCTGCAGCACGTGGGCCACGAGGAGAACGTCCGCGCGATCATGCGCCACCGCGTGCACACCGGCGGCTCCGACGGCATCCTCCAGGGCACCAAGCCCCACCCGCGCGCGTACGGCACCTTCCCCGAGTACCTCGGCCGCTACGTCCGCGACGAGGCCGTCCTCTCCCTGGAGGAGTGCGTCGCCCACCTCACCTCCCGCCCGGCCGCCCGCCTCCGCCTCCCCGACCGCGGCCGCGTCCGCGAGGGCTACGTGGCCGACCTCGCCCTCTTCGACCCGACGACGGTCGCGTCCGCCGCGACGTACGCCGCTCCCCGGACGCTTCCGGTGGGCATCCCGCATGTACTGGTGAACGGCCGCTTCGTGATGGAGGACGGGAGGCGAACGGACGAACTGCCGGGCCGCTCGGTCCGGAGGACGCGCTGAGCCACCGACGCGGCTTGCCGTTCCGCTGCGGCGCGCGCCCGTGGGGCGATGCCGCCCCCTTGCGGGGTGCCTCGTCGCGCCCTCCGTTGTGGGCATACGTTCTGCAGGGCGGTGCCCGCCCCTTGCGCGGTGCCTCGCCCCCTCCGTTGTGGGCATACGTTCCGCTGGGGCGGAACGGGTGGGCACAACGGACGGCGCCCCTTGCCGGGCCTAGGCTCCCTGCGCCTGGACGTTCAGCCGTAGGGCGCCGCACTGGTGGTGCGGGTCCAGGCACAGGTGCGGAACGCGCCCGCAAGGGGCGCCGTCCCGTGTGCCCACCCGTCCCGCCCCAGCGGGACGAATGCCCACACGGGGGTGACGACGGGCGCAGCCCGTGCGGGAGGGCACCGCCCATGCGGGGCGCAGGCCCACACGGAGGTGACGACGGGCGCAGCCCGTGCGGGAGGGCACCGCCCATGCGGGGCGCAGGCCCACGCGGGGGTGGGCGGGGGCAAAGCCCGCACGGGAAGCACTGCGCAGCGAGGGCGCAGCGCGCGCCGGAGGGCGGCGCCCTACGACGTCTGCCGCTCCCGCTCGCCCGTCGGCTGTGCCGGCAGGGAGACCGGGGCCTCCGCCCGGTCAGGGGCGTCAGCGGCGCCCCACGGTTCCCGCCGTGCCCACCACAGGCCTGCCGCCACCACGGCGCCCGCCGCCACGAAGCCGTACCACGGGGTGTGTCCCGAGGGTGCCGTCTCGTACGCGAGGCCCGCGCACAGCACCGCGAGCGTCTGGCCCAGGCGCCCGGCCCACGCCACCGCCGCCACGACGGCCGTGCCCCACAGCAGGTACCACGGCTGGACCATCGGGGAGAGCGCGACGAGGGCGAGCAGCGAGAGGCCGAGGCCCAGGACCGGGTCGACGCGGCCCTTCCAGGCGCGCCGGGCCACCGCGCCGATGACGGCGACGGCGACCAGCAGGCCGAGCTGCTGGACCACGCCCTTCACGGGCTCCGGGTCGCCGGACGACGAGACGAGGAGTCCGAGGCCGAGGCCCAGGTCGCTGGTCAGGGAGAGCGCCGTGTGGATGGTGGCGGCCACGCTCTGGGTGCGGAGCCAGCCGAAGCCGGTGCCCGCGAGGAGGCTCGCGGCGGCGGCGACGCCCACGGCGACCGCCCCCGGCAGCAGCCCCGCCAGCAGCCCGGTCAGCACGCGGCCCCGCTGCCGGGCGATCACGATGCCGGCGAAGAGGAGACCCACCGCCGCCGGTGATTTGATCATCATCGCGAGACCGATGAGCGCCCCGGCGAGCAGCCACCGCCCCCGCACCGCGCACAGCATGCCCGCGAGCAGCAGGCCGGCCATCAGGCCGTCGTTGTGGACTCCGCCGACCACATGGATGAGGAGCAGGGGGTTGAGCGCGGCGAGCCAGACGGCGCCCGCGCGGTGCCGTTCGGGCGCGAGCCCGCGTACCGCCCACACCACGAGCAGCAGGGCGAGCACCGCGATCAGCCGCAGGGCGAGGACGGCCGGTACGACCGCACCGCCGGTGAGCCTGACGACCGCCTGGGCCAGGACGAGGAAGAAGGGGCCGTACGGGGCGGGGGTGTCCGTCCAGTGGCCGCCGACGCTCGCGGCCGCGTCGTGGCCGAGTTCGCCGGGGCCGAGGACGGACGGCCCGGAGCCGTACACGTCGTGGCCTTCGAGGACCATCGCGCCCTGCGCGATGTAGCTGTAGACGTCGGCGCTGTAGAGCGGCGGGGCGAGGAGCAGCGGCGCCGCCCAGCAGGCGAGGGTGCCCCCGACCCGGCCACCGACACCACTCGTGCCACCAGCCCCGGCACCGGTACCAGCCCCGGCACCGGCCCCGGCACCGGCCCCGGCACCGGCCCGCAGCCCGCGCCCGTACTGCCACCACGCCAGGATCAGCAGGGTCAGCCCGAGGTACGCGACGACCGCTCCGGCCGTCGTGACCGCGCCGCCGTGCGGCTGCCACAGGCCCCCGCCGCCGCGTACCGGCAGCGTCCCGGCCGCCCAGCCGCCGACGGCGACGGCCAGCGAACCGGCCGCGCCGAGCCACCGGCAGCCGGCGGTGCTGAGAACCCACATGGGGGAAGAACCTACCTGCCGGACCGGCCCTACCCGACGGCGGCCGTCCGGTCCAGCGTCTCGGTCGCCGTGCCCGTGCGCTGCATACGGTGCCAGCGCAGCCGGCTGCCGAGCAGGGCGGTGACGACCGACTGCACCACGACCAGATACATGAGCTGCCGGTAGACGAAGATCTGCAGCGGCAGCGTCCAGATCGGCTCGAACCGCTCGCGGTCGAGGCGCAGCGCGTACACCGCCGTGGCCACCTGCACGGCCGTGAAGCCGAGCCACACGCCCAGCGCCTGACCGGCGTCCTGGAACAGCAGCCCGTACACGGCGAAGACGTCGACGAGCGGCGCGATCAGCGGCAGCACCGTCTGGAACAGCAGCAGATACAGCAGCCCCCGGCGGCCCAGCTTGCCTGCCTGCCCGCGTTCCACCACCGCCCTGCGGTGCTTCCACATGGCCTGAAGGGTGCCGTAGCACCAGCGGTAGCGCTGCTTCCAGAGCTGGCGGAGCGTGGCCGGCACCTCGGTCCAGGCGATGGCGGACTCCTCGTACACGACCCGCCAGCCGTCCCGGCAGAGCGCCATCGTCAGGTCGGTGTCCTCGGCGAGGGTGTCCTCGCTGACCCCGCCGACCCGGGCGAGCGCCTCCCGGCGGAAGGCGCCGATGGCGCCGGGCACGGTCGGCATGCACTCCAGGACGTCGTACATGCGCCGGTCGAGGTTGAAGCCGATCACGTACTCGAGGTGCTGCCAGCGGCCGAGGACGCCCTGCCGGTTGCCGACCTTGGTGTTGCCGCTCACCGCGCCGACCCGCGGATCGGCGAGCGGCTGGATCAGCCGCTGCACGGCGTCCGCCTCGAAGACGGTGTCGCCGTCGATCATCACGATGATGTCGAACTGCGCCCAGCCGATGCCGGTGTTCAGGGCGGCGGCCTTGCCCGCGTTGTCCTGGCGCACCACCATCACGCGCGGGTCCTCGACGGACTCGGCGATCTCGAAGGTCCGGTCGGTGGAGCCGTCGTCGACCACGACGATCTGGACGTACTCGTGGGTGGAGGCGAGCAGCGACCGGATGGTCGCCTCGATCCCGGCCTCCTCGTTGTACGCGGGGACGATCACGGACACCGGCTCGGTGACCGGCGGCGTCCGCGGGACGCCCCGCCTGCGCCGGGCGGCCCGGGTGCGGCGCACATGGACCCGGGCCACGCCGAGCAGCAGCGCGAGCCGTACGGCGGTGATGACGCCGGCCACGGCGAGCAGCCAGGTCATGCCGTCCACGAACCACCGGGAGGCCCCCTGGGCGGCGATGAACGCGGCGCCCTTCCACTCCGCGACCGTCGACACCGGGTAGGTGGTCCCGTCCAGGCCGAGGGCGGCGCCGACGGAGGTGTACCGGCCGGCGGCGCCCTGCTGCCCGAGCAGCCGCTCGGTGTCGTCCACGGCCTGCGCCGAGCCGGTGAACTGGCGCACGGACTCGTCGTCGGCCGCCACGATCACATAGCCCTCGGCGGCGGCGCGGCGGCCCGCGTCCCAGGTGTCGGCGCAGAGGGTGCCGGGGCCGGCGGTGTGCGGCAGGCGCAGCAGGCGGGTGCCGATGCCCGCGGAGCCGGCGAGGGCGTTCTGGGTGAAGGACAGCTCCAGGGCGGCCCGGCTCTCGGAGACCTGGCCGAGTTCCACGTCGGAGTAGGTGTGCGAGCCGATCTCGTGGCCGTCGGCGACGATCCGGCGCACGAGGTCGGGGTGGGCGGCGGCCTCGGAGCCGGTGAGGAAGAAGGTGGCCTTGGTCTTGTGGGCGGCGAGGACGTCGAGCAGGCGCGGGGTCCAGTCGGGGCTCGGCCCGCCGTCGTAGGTGAGCGCGGCCCTGCCGCCGGAGGGTGCGGTGCTCTGTACGGCTCCGGAGCCGTCGACCCGCAGCACCGGTTCGCCGGTGCGTACGCCGGCGGGCGCGGGGAGGCAGTCGGCGGCGGGCGCCGCGCCGGTGGCGGCGATCTCGTGGCGCCCGTATCCGGCGAAGACGAGCGCGGTGGCGGCGACCAGGAGGGTGAGGCAGAGCATGGCCCAGTGGGCCCGGGGGTCCCGGCGGCGCGCGTGGGCGCGTGCCCCGGCGGCGGCGCGGGGGGCCGGGCCGGCCGGCGGGGCGGGGGCGGGGGCGGGGTCCGCATTCTCGTACGGGTACGGGTGAGGGGACGGGTACGGCTCGCCCTGGACGCCGTACGAGTCGTACGGGTCGTAGGGGGTGTACGGGTCGTAGCCCTGCTGCTGCTCGTACGGCTGCCCGGCGTACCCGGCCTGGGTGCCGTAAGGCTGCTCGTACCCGCCCTGCGGAGGGTACGGGCCCTGGCCGTACGCCTCGTGGGAGCCGTACGTCTCGCCGTACCGCTCACCGTATGACTCGTAGGAACCGGAACCGGAACCGTGCGGCTCCGGTTCGCCGTCTCCGCCGCGGCGCCGGCGCCCGCCCGTCACTTCGGGTGCTTCGTCGCGCCGGGGGCGTTGCCCGAGTTCCCCGGACCGGCGGCGGTGGTGCCGCTCGGAGCCGGCGAGGGCGCCTTGGTGGTCGACGTGGCGGAGGGTGCGGGTGCGGCGGTCTTCGGCGCCGCCGAGCTCGGAGCGGCGCTCGCGGTGGCCTTGGCGCTCGGGGACCCGGAGGGCCGGGCGGACTTCTCCGCGTCCTCGCCGTCGCCCTCGCCGTCGCCTCCCGGATCCGCCTGGATCAGGGACGGCGGCGCGGGGGGCTCGTCGTCCTGCCAGTGCAGCGGCCCGCCGGCGGGCCCGCTGCCGAAGACGCCCGCGACGACGACACCCAGGAAGCCCAGGCAGCCGACTCCGATGCCCACGGCGGTCCAGCGGGCGGCGCGCCGACGCCGGCCCGAGGTGTCGACGAAGACGCTGTTCTCCTGGTGGCTCATGGCGCCGGATTGTAGGGAGCATGGCACCCTACAGGCGAGTCGCGGCGCATCAGGGACAAACCTCGGGAACGGTACGCCGCGCCCGGCGTGTCACAAAACACGAAGCGGAACGCGGCGACCCGCCGTAAGCTCTCGTCATGCAGGTGATCCAGTCCACGAAGCTCGCCAACGTCTGTTACGAAATCCGGGGCCCGGTGCTCGAAGAGGCGATGCGGCTGGAGGCGGCGGGCCACCGCATCCTCAAGCTCAACACCGGCAACCCCGCCGCCTTCGGCTTCGAGTGCCCGCCGGCCATCCTCGAGGACATGCTGCGCAACCTCTCCGAGGCGCACGGCTACGGCGACGCGAAGGGCCTGCTGTCCGCGCGGCGCGCGATCATGAGCCACTACGAGACCAAGGGCATCCCGCTCTCCGTCGAGGACATCTACCTCGGCAACGGCGTCTCCGAGCTCATCATGATGGCGATGCAGGCGCTGCTCGACGACGGAGACGAGGTGCTCGTCCCGGCCCCCGACTATCCGCTGTGGACGGCGGCGGTCTCGCTCGCGGGCGGCACGGCCGTGCACTACCGCTGCGACGAGCAGGCGGACTGGATGCCGGACCTGGCCGACATCGAGCGGAGGATCACCGACCGCACCAAGGCGCTCGTGATCATCAACCCGAACAACCCGACCGGCGCCGTCTACGACGACGAGATGCTGCGCGGCCTGACGGAGATCGCCCGCCGGCACAACCTGGTGGTCTGCTCGGACGAGATCTACGACAAGATCCTCTACGACGGCGCCACGCACACCCCGACGGCCTCGCTCGCCCCGGATCTCCTCGTCCTCACCTTCAACGGGATGAGCAAGAACTACCGGGTGGCCGGTTTCCGCTCCGGCTGGCTCGCGGTCTGCGGTCCGAAGGCGCACGCCTCCTCGTACATCGAGGGGCTGACGATCCTGGCCAACATGCGTCTGTGCGCCAACATGCCGGCGCAGCACGCGGTGGCCGCGGCCCTCCAGGGCCGGCAGTCGATCGAGGACCTGGTGCTCCCGGGCGGGCGGCTCCTGGAGCAGCGGGACACGGCGTACGAGCTGCTGACCCGGATCCCGGGTGTGACGTGCGTGAAGCCGAAGGGTGCGCTGTACCTGTTCCCGCGGCTCGACCCGGCGGTCTACAAGATCAAGGACGACCGGCAGATGGTCCTGGACCTGCTGCGGGCCGAGAAGATCATGGTGGTGCACGGCACCGGCTTCAACTGGCACGAGCCGGACCACTTCCGGATCGTGACCCTGCCGAACGCGACGGATCTCGCGGAGGCGGTGTCCCGGATCGCGCGCTTCCTGGACGGCTACAGCCAGTACTGACCCCCGCCTCCTGAGCCCCAGCCATCTGGCCCCTGACCCTCTCTTTACCGAGACGCCGCTCAACTTTAGACCGGATCTAAGCTAGGATGCCTCCAGAGCTACCGCTGGAGGCCATCCCCATGTACGAACCGATCCGCACCAAGTCGGTCCACCGGATGACCGACGACGCCCGGGACGCCTTCCCGCACCGCTCCCGCGAGGAGGAGCTGGACATCCAGCTCGCCGGGCACCTCGGCGCGCTGCTCGCCGTCACGGACGAGCTGGGCGACACGGAGGCGGGCGAGCTCATCGCCCGCCAGGTGGCCAGGCTGCGCGGCGCCCCGCCGGCCCGGCACGCCGGTCTCAGCGGCGCCCCCGCCGGGACGCTGCACCGCAAGGCCCACGCCCTCGCGGGCCGCGCCCTGGTCGTCGCCGCCTCCCGGGCCGACACCGCCGCCGCGATCCTCGCCGCCGAGCGCATGGACGCGCACACCGCGGCACTCGCCGAGGACACTCTCGTCGGCGCCCCCTGACGGCCCCGGTCCGCGCGGCCACGACCCCGCGCGGACCGGGCGCCACCCACCCTGGTCCGGGACGGCGCGGTACGCCCGCCTCCGGTTCACTACCGGGATCACCGATTCACCCTCCGTACACCCAACTCCCCCTGGAATGTGGGCTTCCGCGAGCACCCTGCACGCGTGAGACGCATTCTGGGAATCGTCCTCGCCGTCCTTCTCCTCGGCGGCGTGGCCGCCGCCCTCGTGGTGGGCGGCGACAAGGACGACAGCGGCACGGCAACGAAGACCGTGCGAGGAGTGATCGGGTCGGAGAAGGCGGAGTTCTTCGCCGATCCCGAGGTCGTGAAGGCCCTGGCAACCAAGGGCCTCACCGTGCGGACCGAGACCTCCGGGTCCTGGGACATGGAGGAACTGCCCCTCAAGGGCTACGACTTCGCGTTCCCGTCCGCCAAGGCGCCCGCCGACGAGATCAAGGCGAAGACGAAGGTGACCGCGGCCCCGCTGCGGCCCTTCTACTCGCCCCTGGTGGTCGTCGCGCACAGCGCCGCCGCCAAGGTGCTCGCGGACAACGGGCTCGCCACCCTCGGCGCCGGCGGCCACACCGGCACCCTGAGGATGGAGCCGTATCTGGCCGCCGCCCGCGCCGACCGCACCTGGCAGCAGCTCAAGGGCTCGGCCGGGCACGCCGAACTGAGCGGCACCCTCTTCATCACCTCGACCGACCCCCTCGCCTCCAACTCCGGCGCGCTCTACCTCGCCGCCGCGAGCTATGTCGCCGACGGCGGCCGGGTCGCCGGGGACAAGGCCGCCGTGGACCGCACCGCGCCGCTGCTGCGCAAGCTGACGCAGGTGCAGGGCGCCCAGCAGTCCAGCTCGGACGCGCCGTTCCGGGACTTCGTGAGCGGTGTCGGCAACCCGCTGGTGCTCGTGTACGAGTCGCAGGTGGCCGCGCAGCTGATCGCCAAGCAGGACCTGGGCGACCTGGTGGTGCTCTACCCGGACACCACCGTCAACAGCGACCACACCCTCGTCCCGCTCACCGAGACCGGCCGCGCCCTCGGTGAACTCCTCTCCTCCGACCCGGAGTTGCGCAAGCTCGCGGTACGGCACGGCTTCCGCCCGCAGGGCGCCGCCGCCGAGTTCACCGCCGCCACCGCCGGCCGGACCGGCTACCTCAACCAGACGCTCGCCGGAGTCCGCCAGGCGCCCGTGCCCACCTCGCAGGTGCTGCACGAGATGGCGCTGCGGGCCCGGGACCAGGGGGGCACCGCATGACCACACCCAGCACGCCCGGCACGCCCGGCACGCCTTCGCTTCGGCCGCCGGACGAGACGCCGGCCCTCGTCCTCACCCCGCCCGAGCCGGTCGCGCCGATCCGCGCCGAGCAGGCCGCCACGCTCGTGCCGATCGACGACTCCGTCCGTACGGAGATGGGGCGCCGGGCCGCCGAGTACATCGGCGCGCTCGCCGGGATCGACGCCCGCTCCCCGGAGTTCAGCGGCCGCATCGGCGAGATCACGGCGCTCGGCTCCGGCGAGATGCGCACCGCCGCCCAGCAGTCCAACCGGATGCTGGACCGCACCGTCCGCTCGCTCGGCTCCGCCGGCGGCGACCCGACCTCCCGCGTCGGCGACTCGCTCGTCGAGCTGTGCCGCACGATCGAGGACCTCGACCCGCGCGACACCCCCGCCAAGGGCATGCGCGGTCTGCTGTCCAAGCTGCCCGGCGGGAACAGGCTGCGCGACCACATCGCCAAGTACGCCTCCTCGCAGGAGACCATCAGCCGGATCCTCGACGCGCTGCGCGGCGGCCAGGACGAGCTGCGCCGCGACAACGCGGCCCTGCAGACCGAGCGGGCCCGGCTGTGGGCGACCATGGGCAAGCTCCAGGAGTACGCGGTGCTCACCGAGGCCCTGGACACGGCGGTGGAGCAGCGGATCGCGGGCACCACGGACCCGGCCCAGGCGGACGCGCTCCGCGCCGACGTGCTGTTCCCGGTGCGCCAGAAGCAGCAGGACCTGCTGACCCAGCTCGCGGTGTGCGCGCAGGGCTATCTGGCGATGGACG
Organism: Streptomyces sp. NPDC048623; assembly: GCF_040650755.1. Classification (NCBI taxonomy): domain Bacteria; kingdom Bacillati; phylum Actinomycetota; class Actinomycetes; order Kitasatosporales; family Streptomycetaceae; genus Streptomyces; species Streptomyces sp. NPDC048623. Next base: position 14,124 of record NZ_JBEZHV010000024.1, on the reverse strand, counting down.
TGGTGCGCCGCAACAACGACGAGCTGATCAAGGGCGTCGACCGGGCCACCACGACGACGGTGACCGCGCTGCGGATCGCGGTGATGCTGGCCTCCGCGCTCGACCACCAGAAGAAGGTCGTCGAGCAGGTGAACGCGCTGCGCGGGACGACGGAGACCCTGATCCAGGGCAACGCGGCGGCCCTCGCGGGCCAGTCCGGCGACATCCAGCGGCTCGCGGCGGAGCCCGCGGTGGGCCTGGAGACGGTGCGCGGCGCGTTCCAGGAGATCTACCGGACGCTCGACGCGATCGACACGTACAAGGTGCGCGCGACGGAGTCGATGGCACAGACCGTGGACGCGCTGTCCGGCGAACTGCGCACCGCGAGCGCCTACCTGGAGCGCGCGCAGGGCACGGAAGGCACCGCCGCCCCCGGCATCCTCGAAGGAGGCCGCGGATGAGGCCCCGTACGGGCCGGCTCGCGGCCCTCGCGTTCGCCTTCGCCCTCGCGCTCACCGGCTGCACGTCCGACGGAGGCGGGAGCGGCGACAAGGGTTCCGGGATGGACGACCTGGAGTACCGCCCCGGCACCCTCCGCGTCCTCGCCTCCTCCGAACTCGCCGACCTGGCCCCGGTCCTGGACGAGGCCCGCAAGGCGACCGGCGTCACCGTGCGCCCGACCTACGCCGGCACCCTGGACGCGGTCGAGCGGATCGCCTCGGGCGAGGCGGACAAGCAGTACGACGCCATCTGGCTGTCCTCCAACGACTACCTGCGGCTGCGGCCCGAGGTCGCCCGGCGGATCACCGGCGAGACCCCGGTGATGACCTCGCCGGTGGCCTTCGGCGTACGGCCCGAGGCCGTGACCCGGCTCGGCTGGGACCCGAAGAAGGTCACCTGGGCGCAGATCCACCAGGCCGTCGCCGAGAAGAAGCTGACGTACGGCATGACCGACCCGCTGCGCTCCAACTCCGGTTTCTCCGCGCTCGTCTCGGTCACCTCGGGCCTGTCCGGCGCCCAGTCGGCGCTCACCGACGCAGACGTGAGGAAGACGAGCCCGAAGCTGAAGGAGTTCTTCGCCGGGCAGAAGCTGACCTCCGGCTCCTCCGGCTGGCTGGCCACGGCGTACGAGCGGCGCACCGACATCGACGCGCTGGTCAACTACGAGTCGGTGCTGCTCTCGATGCCGCAGAAGCTGACCGTGATCCGCCCGGCCGACGGCGTCGTCACCGCCGACTATCCGCTGACCTCGCTCACGGCCGCCCGGCCCGAGGCGAAGGACGCGGCCCGCCGGCTCGCCGCGCATCTGCGCACCCCGGCCGCGCAGAAGCTGATCACCGAGAAGACCCTGCGCCGGCCCGTGGTCCCCGGCGTCGCGCCGGAGCCGCGGCTCGCGGCCGACCCGCGCCGCGAACTGCCGTTCCCCGGCAGCCGTTCGGTCGCGGACGGACTGCTCGACTCGTACGACAACACGCTGCGCCGCCCGTCGCGCACGGTGTACGTGCTCGACACCTCGGGCTCGATGGACGGCGAGCGGCTCGACCGGCTGAAGAAGGCCCTGGTGGAGCTGACCGGCGACTTCCGGGACCGGGAGGAGGTGACGCTGATGCCGTTCGGCTCGTCGGTGAAGGAGTCCGAGGTCACCACGCACACGGTGGACCCGGCGGCGCCGAAGGCCGCGCTCGACGCGATCCGCGGCGACGCGAACCGCCTCTCGGCGTCCGGCGGCACGGCCATCTACTCCAGTCTGGAGGCGGCGTACGGGAAGCTGGGCACCGCGCCGGACGACACCTTCACCTCGATCGTGCTGATGACGGACGGCGCCAACTCGGACGGCGACCCGGCCGGGGCCTTCGACGGCTTCTACCAGGGCCTCCGCCCGGAGCAGCAGCGCATCCCGGTGTTCCCGATCCTGTTCGGCGACTCCGACCGGGCGGCGCTCGACCACATCGCGCAGCTCACCGGCGGCAGGCTGTTCGACGCGACGACCGGCTCGCTCGACGGGGCCTTCGAGGAGATCCGTGGCTACCAGTAACAGAGCGCTGCGCTACCTGGAGTCCCGCAAGAACCTGGTCGGCTGCGCGTGCGGCCTGGCCGGGCTCGGGATCACCCTGACCGGCGCCGCGGGCTCGCTGTGGCCGGTGGTGGTCGCGGGTCTTTACGGGGCGGGGGCGCTGATCGCTCCGCCGGAGCGGCCGCCCGCCCCGGCGTTCCCGGAACCGGCCGAGCAGCTCGACGCGCTGCGCGCGGACCTGGCGACCCTGCGCACGTACATCGCCGAGGTGGAGCTGCCGTCGGCCGCGCAGACCCGGCTCACGGAGGTCGACGACCTGATCGAGGCGCTCCTGGCGCCGGGCTGGGTGATCGACCCGGAGCAGGTGCGGGTGCTCGGCCGGGCGGTGCGGCAGGACGTCCCGGAGGCCGTCGACGCGTTCGTACGCACGCGGTGGTGGAACCGGGTGGTGCCGGGCGCGGAGCCGCCGGAGCGTCATCTGGAGCGTCAGCTGGACGCGTTGTACGAGGAGGCGGCGGCCATCGCGGACGCCCTGCGGGAGGCGGAGGCGCGCCGGCAGGAGACCCACACGCGCTATCTGGAGGACCGCGGAAGGTGACCGGGGGCCGACCCGGGGGGCCGACCGGGGGGGCCGGTAGATCAGGGCCCGGTGACCGGTGACCGGTGACCGGCGCCGCGAACACGGGTCACCGGCCGCGGAGGGCGATCGTCCGCGGCCGGTGATCCGTTATGTTCCGGGCATGACACTTCCGCCCGCGGAGGGAGCACGGGCATGCGCCGGCCCCCGGAGCCGTGAGGGGGCTCCGGGGGCCGGATGCGTCGTGGCGGGCCGTCGTGACCCCAGCTGGTCAGGGCGGAAATCGGGGCAACCCGTCACGAGTCTCTGGGGAACTAGCCCAGGCGCTCGACCAGGTTGTTGTACTGGTCCCACAGCTCCTTCGGCGTGTGGCTGCCGAAGGTCTCCAGGTGCGCCGGGACCAGGGAGGCCTCCTCGCGCCACACGTCCTTGTCGACGGTGAGCAGGAAGTCCAGGTCCTCGTCGGGGATCTCCAGGCCGTCGGTGTCCAGGGCGGCCTTCGTCGGCAGGATGCCGATGGGGGTCTCGACGCCCTCGGCCTTGCCGTCGAGGCGCTCGACGATCCACTTCAGGACGCGGCTGTTCTCGCCGAAGCCGGGCCACACGAACTTGCCCGCGTCGTTCTTGCGGAACCAGTTCACGTAGTAGATCTTCGGGAGCTTCGCGGCGTCCGCGGAGGCGCCGACCTTGATCCAGTGGGCCATGTAGTCGCCCATGTTGTAGCCGCAGAACGGCAGCATGGCGAAGGGGTCGCGGCGCAGCTCGCCGACCTTGCCCTCGGCCGCGGCGGTCTTCTCGGAGGCCACGTTGGCGCCGAGGAAGACGCCGTGGTTCCAGTCGAAGGACTCGGTGACCAGCGGTACGGCGGAGGCGCGGCGGCCGCCGAAGAGGATCGCGGAGATCGGGACGCCCTTGGGGTCCTCCCACTCGGGCGCGATGATCGGGCACTGCGAGGCCGGGACCGTGAAGCGCGAGTTCGGGTGCGCGGCCGGGGTCTCGGACTCCGGGGTCCAGTCGTTGCCGCGCCAGTCGATCAGGTGCGCCGGGGTCTCCTCGGTCAGGCCCTCCCACCACACGTCGCCGTCGTCGGTGAGCGCGACGTTCGTGAAGACGGAGTTGCCCCAGAGGGTCTTGATGGCGTTGGCGTTGGTGTGCTCGCCGGTGCCGGGCGCGACGCCGAAGAAGCCGGCCTCGGGGTTGATCGCGTAGAGGCGCCCGTCCTCGCCGAAGCGCATCCAGGCGATGTCGTCGCCGATGGTCTCGACGGTCCAGCCGGGGACGGTCGGCTCCAGCATCGACAGGTTCGTCTTGCCACAGGCCGACGGGAACGCGGCGGCGACGTAGCGGGGCTGGCCCTGCGGCGGGGTCAGCTTGAGGATGAGCATGTGCTCGGCGAGCCAGCCCTCGTCACGCGCCATGACGGACGCGATGCGCAGGGCGTAGCACTTCTTGCCGAGGAGCGCGTTGCCGCCGTAGCCGGAGCCGTACGACCAGATCTCGCGGGTCTCGGGGAAGTGGGAGATGTACTTGGTGGTGTTGCACGGCCACGGCACGTCCTCCTGGCCCTCTTCGAGGGGGGCGCCGACGGAGTGCACGGCCTTGACGAAGAAGCCGTCGGTGCCGAGCTCGTCGAGCACGGCCTGGCCCATGCGGGTCATGGTGCGCATGGAGACGGCGACGTACGCGGAGTCGGTGATCTCGACGCCGATGGCGGAGAGCGGGGAGCCGACCGGGCCCATGCAGAAGGGCACGACGTACATGGTGCGGCCCTTCATCGAGCCGCGGAAGATGCCCTTGTCACCGGCGAAGAGGTCCCGCATCTCGGCCGGGGCCATCCAGTTGTTCGTCGGGCCCGCGTCCTCCTCCTTCTCGGAGCAGATGAAGGTCCGGTCCTCGACGCGTGCGACGTCGGTCGGGTCGGAGGCGGCGTAGTACGAGTTCGGGCGCTTGACCGGGTCCAGCTTCTTGAAGGTCCCCTTGGCGACCAGCTCCTCGGCGAGGCGGTCGTACTCGGCCTCGGACCCGTCGCACCACACGACGCGGTCGGGCTGGGTGATCTCGGCGATCTCGTTGACCCAGGAGACGAGCTCCTGGTGCTGGGTCGGGACGGTGGAGGGAGCCGCGTTGTCGCGCGCCACGATTGCTCCTTGAAGAAGGGGTTTTCAGATGTATGCCCCTTGGGGGCTTCGACCCGGATGCGTGTGTTGCGTCGTAGGCGCTCATCCGGTGCCGACCGCACTCATTTGATCATCCGACGCTTCCGCGCATATGTCCAGAGGGGTGCACACGTGAGCAGCGCCACTCATATCCACTACTTACGATCGCGTAGGTACGATGCGGACTCATGACTGCAGCCTCGCCGGACCTCACCGCATCGCAGCAGCGCCCGGCGCTGCTGCCGCTCCCGCTCAAGCCGAGACTCCGGGGCTGGCTGCACGCCGGAATGTTCCCCGCGGTGATCGTCGCGGGGCTTGTTCTGGTCGCCCTCTCGGACTCCCCGCGGGCCCGCATCGCCTGCGGGATCTACGTGCTCACAGCCTGCCTGCTGTTCGGCATCAGCGCGCTGTACCACCGGGGGAACTGGGGGCCGCGCGGCGAGGCGGTGCTGCGGCGCCTCGACCACGCCAATATCTTCCTCATCATCGCGGGGACCTATACCCCGCTGACGCTGCTCCTCCTCCCCGACTCCACCGGACGGCCCCTCATGTGGGCGGTCTGGGCGGCGGCCGCGGCCGGCATCGCCTTCCGGGTCTTCTGGGTCGGCGCCCCTCGCTGGCTGTACACGCCCTGCTACATCGCGATGGGCTGGGCGGCGGTCTTCTTCCTGCCCGACTTCATGCGGGCCGGCGGCATCGCCGTCCTGGTCCTGGTGATCGTCGGCGGTGTGCTCTACAGCGCGGGCGGCGTGATCTACGGCATGAAGCGCCCCAACCCGTCGCCCCGCTGGTTCGGCTTCCACGAGGTCTTCCACTCGTTCACGCTCGCCGCGTTCATCGTCCACTACGTCGGCATCTCGCTGGTCGCCTACAGCCACGCCTGAGCCACCGACGTCTGAACCGCCCGCGCCTGGCCACCCGTGCCTGACCAGGCACAATGGCGGACATGGTGGAACCCCCCGCGCGCCCCTCGCTGCGCGAGCGCAAGAAGCTGAAGACCCGCGCCGCGATCCGCCGGGCCGCCTACCGGATCGCGGCCGAGGACGGCTGGGAGGCCGCGACCACCGAGGCGATCGCCGCGGCCGCCGAGGTCTCCCCCTCCACCGTGGTGCGCTACTTCCCGGTCAGGGAGGACGTCGTCCTCACCGACGACCAGGACGAGCTCCTGCTCGCCCGGCTGCGCGCCCGGCCCGCCGACGAGGAACCGCTGGACTCGCTGCGGGCCGTCGTCCTCGACGCCGTCACCACCGCACTCGCCGCCGAACCCGCCGAGACCCGGCTGCGCACCCGGCTCCTGGTGGAGGTCCCCGCCCTGCGCGCCCGGCTCACCGAGACCACCGCCCAGACCGGCCGGCTGCTGTCCGGCGCCGTCGCCGAGCGCACCGGCCGCTCCCCCGACGACCTGGAGGTACGGGTCTTCACCGCCGCCGTCCTCGGCGCGCTGCGCGAGGCCACCGTCCACTGGGCCGAACACGGCCAGGGTGACGACCTGGTGCCGCTGCTCGACCGGACCGTCGACGTCCTCAAGGCCGGGCTGACCCTGAGGCCGGGCCAGGGGGCCTGACAGCCCCGAGCCCGGCCCTGACGATCTCGCCGGACACCGGGTTCTCGGCGCACTCCCACACCCCGTGCGGGCAGTAGTCGGTGAAGGTCTGGTAGAGCGGCCGGTGCCGGGCGAACCAGTCCAGCATCCCCCGTACGTACGCCGGGTTGTCCCCGTTGCGGAACAGACCCCACTCCGGGAACGACACCGGTTTCCCGTGCTCGGCCGCGAACCGGGCGTGGAAGTCGAGCCCGTACGGCTCCGCCACCTGCTCCTCGAACGAGAGACCGGCCGGCTGGTCGTACGCGTCGAGCCCGATCACGTCCACGACGTCGTCCCCCGGCCAGCAGTCCGGCCAGGCGATGGCGTCCCGGCCCCGGCTCGGCGTGAAGTCGAAGCGGAAGCGCTGGCCCGGCACCTCGCGCAGCACCTCCACCACCCGGCGCCAGTACGCCTTCCATGCCTCCGGGTCGGGACCGCAGCGGTGCGCGTACGTGGTGCCGTTCATCTCCCAGCCGAGCACCAGGACCGAGTCCGCGAGCCCGTACGTCACGAGCCGGCCGCCGAGCGTCCGGAAGTGCCCGTCGAACGCGCCGGCCGCCCCGCTCCGCAGGCCCGCCCGCACCTCGGCGTCGGAGAGGCCCTCCTCGTTGCGGTCGAGCAGCGGCACGTTCAGGACGAACATCCGGCCGGGCCGCTCCGCCTTCCAGCGCGCCCAGGGCTCGAAGAGCGCCGGATGCCCCTCGATGTTCGACCAGCGGTCCCCCGGCAGATAGGTGTGCCCGACCGTCAGCGGCGCGCCGCCCAGCCACCGCTCCACCTCGGCGATCCGCCGCACCCCGGCCGCGTCCGAGCCGGTGAAGAACCCGGACGGCACCCCCGGCCGCGGCACCGGACCGGTCGCCGACGGCGGCGCCTTCCGCTCCGCGGTGCGCCACGCGTACGGCAGCAGGAACACGAGAGCGACCGCGAGCAGCACGGTCAGTGCCACCCGCGGCCAGGTCGCCCAGGTTCTCGCCCGGGAACGGAGGGAGCGGAGGGAGCGCATGTCAGCTGGTCCAGAACTCCCACCAGCGGGTCAGGATCAGCATCCCGATGATCCCGATGTGCAGCACCGGCAGCGCGAAGGTGAAGTCCGTGAGGAAGCCCTTCACGGCGGCGGGCGCCGGCAGCACCCCGTGCCGCACGTTGTGCGCGGTCGTGTACCAGAACATGACGATCGTGGCGCACCAGGCGAGCGAGCACCACAGGCACAGCGCGTTGATCTCGTACAGCGACTGCTGCATCAGCCAGGTGCAGAAGCCCACGCCGAACAGCATGCCCGCGTTGAGCCCGAGCCAGAACCAGCCCCGGTAGCGGGCGCCCGCCAGGATCCCGGCGCCGACGGCGACGACGACGGCGTACGTGACGAGCCCGAGCATCGGGTTCGGGAAGCCGAACACCCCCGCCTGCTCGCTCTTCATCACGCTGCCGCAGGAGACCACCGGGTTCAGGCTGCACCCCGGCTGGAAGCCCGGGTCCTCCAGGAGCTTGAACTTGTCGATGGTGATTACCCAGCCGGCCAGGACTCCGGCCGCGCCCGTCACCATCAGCATCCAGGCGAAGGCCCGGCTCGCGCCGGTCCCCGCTCCACCCGTCCGCTCGCCGTCCTGCCCCTGCTCCAGGTCCTGCTGCCGCTGGCCGGGGACCCCGGCTCCGCCGCGTACGTTCACCGTCGCCATGACGCCGCCCCCTGTCCGCTCAGCCCTGGATCCGGCTCACCGGCACCGCGATGAGGCCCGAGTTCCGTACGACGTGCTCGTCGGTGAGGAACGCCTTGAGACGGTCCTCGGCGATCGGCACCCCCGGCTGCGCGTCCGGCCACGGGACGACCGGGACCTTCACGATGACGTGGCCGGTCGCGTACGCCGCCGCCTGCCAGTCCTCCGGCACCAGGCACTGCGCGTTCATGAACGGCATGGTGAGCACGGCCCGCCCCGCCTCGACGAGCAGGTGCGCGCCGATCCCGCGCTCCTGGGCGGCGTCGACGACGATGCCGCCGATCGGCACGCCCATGTCCTCCAGGGTGCTCCGCAGCTCCGCCTCGCCGGCCTCCGGGCCGTGCAGGCCGTCGCCGAGCGAATACACCATCAGAAAGGGAGTGGCGGGAATGTCGTCGGTGGGCCCCAGGGTCCACGAGATGACGGTGAGCGTCCCGATCGAATGGGCGCTGTGCGCCTTGGACACGGCGTTGGATGTGGTCATGAATCCGGATGCTAGGGGACGAACACCCGTCAGCCGGAGCCGAATTCACTCATTCGGCCGACAAACCGTCTGCTGGCATTTCCGCCGCAACGAACCGGGGTTTTCATCGTTGTGCCCATAGGGCACCTTTTCGACCCCAGGAGATCATTCATGATCATTCCGCGCCGGGTGGCCGTGCGTTCGCTTTTCGCACTGGCCGTCACCGCCTTCACGGGCGGCGCGCTGACCCGTATCACCGCCATACCGACCGGGGACTCGCGGGACGACCCGCTCGCCGCCGGCGCCTCCGAGGAGTCCGGCTTCGAGGAGTTCGACGAGATGTACGCGGGCCGGCACCTCCGGGGCCTCGCCGGGCCGGGCGGCGAGCCCGTGGTGCTCGTCGACGGGCGGCCGCTGCATCTGATGCGCTGCGCCGACGGCGGCTGGGTCACCCCGCTCGACCACTACGAGTCCTGCCCCACCCCGCTCGCGGCCACCCGAGCGGCCGTGGACGTGGCGGGGCCCGCGCCGCTCAGCCGCTACGCCGCCGGGCACGGCGGTCACGAGGCGGGAGCTACGGGAGGGAGCCCGCGTGGCGTATACGCGTAAGAACCAGCGCGATCTGACCAGTGCCGAGCGGAAGCGCTTCGTCTCCGCCGTCCTGGAGCTCAAGCGGAGGGGGGAGTACGACGAGTTCGTCCGCACCCATATCGACTACTACGTCGCGGACGGGGAGGGGAAGCTGCGTGTCGCACACATGTGCCCCAGCTTCCTGCCCTGGCACCGCAAGTTCCTGCTGGAGTTCGAGCGGGCGCTGCGCCGGATCGACGCGTCGGTGACCGTGCCGTACTGGGACTGGACCCGGGACAACACCCCGGCGGCCGGCCTGTGGCGCGAGGACTTCCTCGGCGGCAACGGGCGGCGCGGCGACCTCCAGGTGACCACCGGCCCCTTCGCGTACGCGGGCGGGAAGTGGACCGTCCGGCACGGCATGACCGAACAGAAGTTCCTGAGCCGGGACTTCGGGCGGCCGGGCGACGCGATCACCCTGCCCACCGCCGCCGACGTGGACGTGGCGATGCGGGAGAGCACGTACGACACGGCGCCCTGGAACTCCACCAGCCGCACCGGCTTCCGCAACCGGGTCGAGGGCTGGGCGCAGGGCTCGGGCAACGACCGCTTCAAGCTGCACAACCGGGTGCACCGCTGGGTCGGCGGGCTGATGCTCGGCGGCGGGTCGGTCAACGACCCGGTGTTCTGGCTGCACCACGCCTATGTCGACCTGCTGTGGTCGCGCTGGCAGGCCCGCAACCCGGGGGCCGGCTATCTGCCGAAGGACCCGCCGTCGCTCGGCGATCCGCAGTACCGCAAGGTCGCGGCGCTGCACGAGCGGATGGGGCCGTGGAACGTGACACCGTCGGAGCTGCTCGACCACAGCGCGATCTACCGCTACGCGTGACATGCCCGACCTGACATGACAGCGTCCCCCCGGCCCGCGCGGGCCGGGGGGACGCTCTGTACAGCGGGGCGGGGATCAGCCGCCGTAGCCGCCGTCGTCGTGACGGTCGTGACCACCGTCGACGTTCGCGCACTGGTTGCCGAAGGCCGGGTTGATCAGGCCGACGAGGTTGACGGTGTTGCCGCAGAGGTTGACCGGCACGTGGATCGGAACCTGCACGACGTTGCCGGAGGCGACGCCGGGCGAGTGGGCGGCGACGGCCTCGGCGCCGGCGTCGGCGATGGCCAGGCCGGCTCCGCTGAGGGCAACGGCACCGGTGCCGGCGATGACAGCGGCAGCCTTCGCGATGCGAGACATCAGGAACTCCTTGAACGGGGAAAGCGACCGCGAGAATCACGGCCACACGCGTCCTTCAACGGCGAAAGCGCGCACGAGTCACGGGCATTGCGCCGAATGGGAGCGAAGAAAAATCAGAATCGGAAGAGTCGGAAGAGATGGCCCGCGGAAGGGCCGCCCGCCCGTCGTCGGATACGACGGGACGAACCGGTTCTTCCGCGGGCCGCGGCCATGCGACAAGCCGCCTGTTGCAACGAGCGCGAGCCCCATGGGTGGCGGGAAGAATCGTGTCTTCACCCGCCGGACCACCGCTCTGCACAGGAAATGCGCAAACGGTCAGGGGGCGAGACCGAGCTGGGGGTCGACGGCGCCGTTGAGCGCGGGGGTGAGCAGACCGATCTCCGGGACGCCGAGCCCGGGCAGACCGAGCGGGTCGTGGTGCGCGGTCTGCAGCGCGTTGCCGACGGTGGCGCCGGGGGTGACGGCGTGCATCTCGGAGCGCGGGCTGTTGAGCTCGGCGGTGCCGGGCTCGCTGCCGCGCAGCACCTCGGGGAGCGGCGCGGCGATGTCGGTCTCCGACAGGGCGCTTTCGAGCGGGAGACGGGGCAGGCTGAGGTCCGGCAGCGCACCGGAACCCTGGTGGAAACCGGTGGGCGCGCCCGGGATCGGCGTGGGGACACCGGTGGCGACGGTGGGGGCGTCCATCGGAAGCACCGGCTCCAGGCCCTGCAGCGGGACGACCACGGGGGCGTCGGCGACGGCGGGGGAGGCCAGGGCCGCCGACGCGAGGGCGGCGGCGAGAAGGCCAAGGCCGGCGTGAGATCGCAGATTCATGTCCTGCAAACGAGTTGCGAGGCGAATACGTGACGGGTTTCCCCTGAGTGCAGCAACACGAGGCCCCCACCGGTGAGGGCGGGGGCCTCGGTTGACGTGACGTCAGCGCGTGTCAGTGCTTGCCGCGGACCAGTCGGCCGCCGCGCAGGTAGAGGACGGTGCCACCGATGACGAGCGCGGCGCTGATGGCCGCGGCGCCCATGAGGGCGGCGGAGTCACTGCCGGTGTCGGGCAGGTGCGGGTGGTCGGTGGGCGGGGTGGTGGTGGGCGGAGTGGTCGGGTGGTCCGTCTCGCAACCGGGACCCGTGTCGCCGTAGTCGCAGCCGGGGGTGGTCGGCGGAGTCGTGGTGGGCGGCGTGCTGGTCGGCGGAGTGGTGGGGTGATCGGTCTCGCAGCCCGGGCCCGTGCCACCGTGCTCACAACCCGGCGTCGTCGGCGGAGTGGTCGTCGGCGGAGTCGTGGGCGGGGTCGTGGGCGGCTTGGTCGGCGGAGTCGTGGTGGGCGGCGGAGTCGTCGGGTGATCCGTCTCGCAACCCGGACCCGTGCCACCGTGCTCACAACCCGGCGTCGTCGGCGGAGTGGTCGTCGGCGGAGTCGTGGGCGGGGTCGTGGGCGGCTTGGTCGGCGGAGTCGTG
>NZ_JBEZHV010000024.1:0-2270 GCF_040650755.1 Streptomyces sp. NPDC048623 | reverse complement strand
TGGTGGGCGGCGGAGTCGTCGGGTGATCCGTCTCGCAGCCCGGACCCGTCTCGCCGTACTCGCAGCCGGGAGTGGTCGGCGGAGTGGTCGTGGGCGGCGTGGTCGGCGGCTTGGTCGGGTGGTCGCTCCCGCAGCCGGGACCCGTCTCGCCGTACGCGCAGTCTTCCGGCCCGTCCGTGTGGTCGGACGTGGGTGTGGGGTGCGGCTTGTGGGGCGTGGTCGTGGGGTGCGGCTTGTGCGGCGCGGTCGTGGGGTGCGGCTTGTGCGATGTGGGCGTCGGGTGGGGGTGGTGGTTCGACGGGGTCGTGGGCGGCTTGCCGCCCTCGCCGTAGCCGGCGCCTTCGCCGTAGCCGTCGCCGTGGCCATCGCCGTGGCCGTCAGGTCCGGGCCCGGACCCGGACCCGGGCTCGGCCCCGTCGTTCCCGCCGCCCTTGAAGGCGGACTCCACCGCCTCCCGGCAGATGTCGGCGACCTTGGCGCCGAGGTCCCCGAGGCCCGCGTGATCACCGCAGACATTGCCCGGCACGGGGAGCTGCGCGTGGTGACCGGGGTCTGTACCGGACTGATCCCCCGTGGCGGCCACGGAGTTGATGGCCAGGCCGAAGCCGCCGGTCAGCGACAGGATGCCGGTCGCCGCCACGGTCGTGAGGATTTTTCTGCTGATGATGGGTCGCATTCCGCTCTTCCTCCACATTCCACGCCTCCGACTGCGTGGGACGAAGTGAGCGTAGGAAGCCGGACCAGGAGAAACGCCGGACAACACGACATACCATCAGAAAATCATTCAATCGGACCGCACGGGGAGGCAAAGGCATGGCCCTGACCGGAATGCGCCAGGGCCGTTCACCACGCAGACGCTCGACCTACTCGGTCCGCGCGGCCTGCCGTCAGCCGCCGAGCTGGCCGCCGCCCAGCGCGCCGGCACCCAGCGGGACACCGCCGAGCAGCTGGGTGCCGGGCTTGGCGAGCTGGTTCACCTTGCCCGCGGTGTCGGTGACCGCCTTGACCGGCGAGCCCTCCGTGGTGCTGCTGAGCGCGTCCGTCTTCAGCCCGCCGCTGGTGAGCCCGCCGAGAGCACCGTCCAGGCTGGTGGGCACCGCGCCCCCCGCGGCCATGGCGGGCGCGGCGACACCCAGGGCCAGTACAGAACCGGCGACGGCCGCGGCAACCTTGGTGGGCTTCATGAGGAGATTCCTTCCATGGGTGAGCAAGTCGCTTGCCGTACAGGCCTCTTGGTGCGATTCCCGTACGTCGTTCCGCTCTCTGTAACGAGACGTGCGCCGCCCGGAAACTCCGCGAGCGGCGATTTCCCGACACTGCACCCGAAGGAAGGGAACCGGTGTGATGGACGGACAATCCGCCCCCGGGCCGTGCCCGGGGGCGGATGCGGGGGCGGGTCCGGCTAGCGGACCGGCAGGGCCGGCGTGACCGGCAGGGCGTCCGTCGACACCGGCAGGGTGTCGGTGGAGACGGGCAGCGTCACCGGAAGGGTGTCGGTGGAGACCGGCGGCGTCACCGGGAGGGTGTCCGTGGACACCGGCGGAGTCACCGGCAGCGTGTCCGTCGACACCGGCGGAATCGCCGGGAGGGTCGGGAGCGTGGTGGGCAGCCCGGGCAGGTTCGGGGCCGGGAGGCCGCTGCCGAGCACGGTCGCCAGGACCGTGTCGAGCAACGAGGTCAGGGTCGAGGTGACCTGCGGGACGACACCCGTGGCGCTGCCGGAGGTGACGGCGGCGAGCAGGTCGGCGACCGCCTTCTGAACCGTGGCGAGCGCGTCGCCGACGACGTCGGCGGGTGCCGCGGCCCGGGCGGGGAGGGCGGCGGCGTCGGGCTGGGATGCCCGAGTGTCGCCGGCGTGGGTGGCCGGGCGGGACGGGCGGTGTTCGTCGGCGAAGGCGGGTCCCGCCGTACCGAGGGTGAGAGCGGCGGATATCGCCAGGACGGTGAGGCGGGGTGTGACGGGACGCATATGTGTTCCTTTTCCTTATGCGTCGGACAACTGCCCTGCCACCGTGCCTGCGGCTATAGCGCTCCGCAACCGCTGGACTACCGAGCGCCACGAATCCGTTCGAGTGAATCCGCCCTCCTGACCTGCTCCTCCAGGGGGCGTACGCCGTTGCACCGGACGGCGCACGGGGGTGCGCCGAACGAGTCACCACGGAGCGGGCGGACGGTGACGGCACACCTGGCCGGTCCGGGTCACCAAGACCGTACGGTCGTTCCTGGACGAGCTCTCGGACGCGCTCGGCACCCCGCTCGACCCCGAGGAC
>NZ_JBEZHV010000023.1:0-123681 GCF_040650755.1 Streptomyces sp. NPDC048623 | reverse complement strand
AACGAGCGCAACTGGGGCCACGACGAGCTCGCCTACGACCCGCGCTGGGAGTACGGCTTCCCGGCCCGTACGGAGTCCGAGCTGGCCTGGGTCCACCCGCACACCCCGAAAGGCACCACCGTGACGCAGGACGACCTCCTCGCCCGGGCCCAGGCGTGGCTCGCCGAGGACCCCGACCAGGAGACCCGCGACGAACTCGCCGCGCTCCTCGACCGCGGCGCCGACGACGAGGCCCGCGCCGAGCTCGCCGCCCGTTTCGCCGGCACCCTGCAGTTCGGCACCGCCGGGCTGCGCGGTGAGCTCGGCGCGGGACCGATGCGGATGAACCGCGCCGTGGTCATCCGCGCCGCCGCCGGCCTCGCCGCGTACCTGAAGGCGAAGGGCCGGACCGGCGGACTCGTCGTCATCGGCTACGACGCCCGCTACAGGTCCGTCGACTTCGCCCGCGACACCGCCGCCGTGATGACCGGCGCCGGCCTGCGCGCCGCGCTGCTCCCGCGCCCGCTGCCGACGCCCGTCCTCGCGTACGCCATAAGGCACCTGGGCGCCGTCGCCGGTGTCGAGGTGACCGCGAGCCACAACCCGCCGCGCGACAACGGCTACAAGGTCTATCTGGGCGACGGCTCGCAGATCGTGCCGCCCGCGGACGCGGAGATCGCCGCCGAGATCGACGCGGTGCGCGCGCTGGCCGATGTACCGCGCCCGTCCGAGGGCTGGGAGGTCCTCGGCGACGAGGTCCTGGAGGCCTATCTGGCGCGTACGGACGCCGTCCTGTCCCCCGGTTCCCCGCGCACCGCGCGGACGGTCTACACGGCCATGCACGGTGTCGGCAAGGACGTCCTGACGGCCGCGTTCGCCCGGCACGGCTTCCCGCCGCCGGCGCTCGTCGCCGAGCAGGCGGAGCCGGACCCGGCGTTCCCGACGGTGGCGTTCCCGAACCCGGAGGAGCCGGGTGCGATGGACCTCGCCTTCGAGGCGGCCCGGGCCGTGGACCCCGACCTCGTGATCGCCAACGACCCGGACGCCGACCGCTGCGCGGTGGCGGTGCCGGACGCGTCCGTCGAGGGCGGCTGGCGAATGCTCCGCGGCGACGAGGTCGGCGCGCTGCTCGCCGCGCACCTGGTGCACAAGGGCGCGACGGGCGTGTTCGCCGAGTCGATCGTGTCGTCCTCCCTCCTCGGCCGGATCGCCGAGGATGCCGGGGTCGGTTACGAGGAGACGCTGACCGGCTTCAAGTGGATCGCCCGGGTGGACGGTCTGCGGTACGGGTACGAGGAGGCGCTCGGCTACTGCGTCGACCCGGACGGCGTCCGCGACAAGGACGGCATCACGGCGGCGCTGCTCGTCGCCGAGCTGGCCTCGGAGCTGAAGGAGCAGGACCGCACGCTGACCGACCTGCTCGACGACCTGGCGGTCGCGCACGGTCTGCACGCCACGGACCAGCTGTCGGTGCGGGTCGAGGACCTGGGCGTCATCGCGAACGCGATGGCCGCCCTGCGCGAGAAGCCCCCGGTCCGGCTGGCCGGTCTGACGGTCGTCTCGGCGGAGGACCTGACGAAGGGCACGGAGTCGCTGCCGCCGACGGACGGTCTGCGCTACCACCTGGAGGGCGACTACCGGGCGCGGGTGATCGTGCGCCCGTCCGGCACCGAGCCGAAGCTGAAGTGCTACCTGGAGGTCGTGGTCCCGGTCGCGGACGCGAGCGAGCTGGCGACGGCGCGGGCGACGGCCACGACGGTGCTCGGCGCGATCAAGAAGGACCTGGCGGAGGCGGCCGGTCTCTGACCCGCCTCCCTCGCACGGCCTTTCGGTGGCCCGTACGGAAGCGACTTCGAGCGACTTCGAGCGACTTCCGTACGGGCCACCGGCCGTTCGGGTGGTTCGGGTACGGCGGCGGGCGCGACGCGCGGACGGGTCCGGGCGGCCGGGGCAGAGTGACCCGATGCCTCCCGTGCCGACGCAGCTGACCCGCCGCCGCACCGCCGCCGCGCCGCCGGCAGCCCCCGCACCCCCAGGCACCTCGCGCACTCCCGTACGGCGGGCCCTGCTTCGGGCCCTGCTTCGGGCCCTGCGGCACGCGGCCCCGGCGCTGCTCGGCTATCTCGCGGTCCGGCTGGTCGGTCTGCTCGTCCTCGCCCACTGGGCCCATCTCCAGGGGCACGGCGTGTGGCCGGCGCTCGCGCGGTCCTGGGACTCCAGGTGGTATCTGGCCATCGCCGATCACGGCTACATCCACGAGCACGGCGACCACCTCACCAATCCCCCGCGCAGCCTGGCCTTCTTCCCGCTCTACCCGGCCCTGGTGAAGGCGGTCGCGGCGGTCACCCCGGGCTCACCGGCGGCCTCCGTGGGCCTGGTGCTCGCCGTGCTGTGCTCGTTCGCGGCGGCGTGGGGGGTGTTCGCGGTCGGCGACCGGCTGAAGGGGCGCCGTACGGGCACGCTGCTCGCGGTCCTGTGGGGCGCGACGCCGGTCGCGCTCGTGCAGTGGATGGGGTACACGGAGTCGCTGTTCACGGCGCTCGCGGCGTGGGCGCTGTACGCGGTGCTCACCGGGCGCTGGGCCTGGGCGGCGGGCCTCGCGATCGGCGCGGGCCTGACCCGGCCGACCGGGATCGCGGTGGCGGCGGCGGTGTCGGTGGCGGGGCTCCTGGCCGCCCGGCGGCGGGGCCGGGCCCCGCTGCTCGCCGCGCTGGCCGCGCCGCTGGGCTGGCTGGCGTACGTGGGCTGGGTCGGCCTCCGCGTCGGCCGTCTGGACGGCTACTTCGCGGTCCAGCGCGTCTGGGGCAACGTCTGGGACGGCGGCGCGGTGACCCACGACCGGCTGCTCCAGAACCTGGTGTACGCCACGCGTCCGCAGTTCTTCCTGGCCGTGGTGTCGCTCGTCCTGATCGCCTCGGCCGGACTCTTCCTCCTCTGCCTGACCGACCGCCAGCCCCTCCCCCTGCTGGTCTTCGCCGCCGTGCTGCTCCTGGTCGTCCTGGGCAGCGGCGGCGTCTACTTCCCGCGCGCCCGCTTCCTGCTGCCGTGCTTCCCCCTGCTGCTGCCCCTGGCGACAGCCCTGTCCCGCGCCAGGCTCCCGACGACCGCGGTACTGCTCGGCGGTGCGGCGCTGTCGTCGGCGTGGCTGGGGGCGTACATGGTGCTGGTGTGGCAGGGGCCGCCGTGAGGGGGCAGAGGCGCGGGCGGGGCGACCGGCACCGACCGGCGCGCCGGAGGCGGCGGCCGACGGGACGACGCCCAGCTCCGCGGAGGCCGCAGGCCGGCGGGGTGGCCGCCCCGGCCGCGTCCTCCGCGCGTGCTGTTCAGGGGACAGGCGGGCGGATCAGCCCGTCGCGCCGAGGATCACGAGCAGCACCAGACCGGCCGCCGCCGGCGCGAGGATCTCGTAGGCCCAGCGGATCCGGGGCTCGCCCTGGGCCTCCGGCAGGGTGCCGCGGCGCTCCGCCAGCTCCCGCAGGTCGGCCACCGTCTGGTCGGTGGGGGCGACGCGGCCCTTGTCGGAGACGTCGGCGGTCACCGACGTGCGGCCGTGGGGATCGTCCTGGGAGGCGCGGGCGGCCAGGCGGGCGGCCCGCTTGCGCTGGCGCAGGGAGACCGGGATGGCCCAGAGCTGGTACTTGCGGCCCTCCTGGGTGAAGACCTCGCTGGAGTAGCCCGCCCGCACGTCGGCGACGGCGCCCCAGGGCAGCGTGACGGTGCGGAACGGGTTGCGGACGCGCAGCCGCTCGGCGCCCGCGAACACGGCCGGCCGGATCGTGAACGCCACGATCAGCGGGATCACCATGATCAGCACGGCGAGCGCCAGCCACGGCGTCCGCCCGTCCCCGCGCACGATCGCGTCGACCCCGAGCAACAGGGCCAGCACGACCAGGAACACCCCGCTCGCGATCCCCAGCGGCGAACGGAAGACACGGTCCGGGGCGGACGGCTCGGAGGGCTGCGCGGACGGCGGCGGGGCGGAGGTCATGGCCCGATTCTGCCTCAGCGTTCACGCGCCCGGGGTGAGGAGGTCGAGGTGGACCCGGTGCGGACGAGGCCGGCGGGACGGCGGCGCGGTCG
Source organism: Streptomyces sp. NPDC048623 (assembly GCF_040650755.1). Lineage (NCBI taxonomy): Bacteria > Bacillati > Actinomycetota > Actinomycetes > Kitasatosporales > Streptomycetaceae > Streptomyces > Streptomyces sp. NPDC048623. Next base: position 119,622 of record NZ_JBEZHV010000023.1, on the reverse strand, counting down.
GTGACATGGTCGGTGGCGCGGTCGGCGCGCGGTCGGTGACATGGTCGGCGGCGCGGTCGGCGCGTCGTCGGCGGCGCGGTCGTGGGCCTCCCGCCGGGCACCGTACGGCCCCTGCCACAGGCATGTGACAGGACTCACCCCCACCCCCGCTCCCCCACACCCACCTGCGCGTTCGCACGCTCGCACGAGCAGCCCCCTGTACACGCCGCTACGCGCGTAGATATGCTCGACTGGTGACCATGCCCACCACTGCACCTGCAGCACACGCTTTCGCCGACGTGACCACGTCCGAGAGCACGCTGCGCCGCTTCCTCCACGGGCTGCCCGGCGTCGACGCCGTCGGCCTGGAGGCGCGCGCCGCGTCGCTCGGCACCCGTTCGATCAAGACGACGGCCAAGGCGTACGCCATCGACCTGGCCATTTCGATGATCGACCTGACGACGCTGGAAGGCGCGGACACCCCGGGCAAGGTCCGGGCGCTCGCCGCCAAGGCCGTCCGTCCCGATCCGACCGACCGCACGACCCCGTCGACCGCCGCCGTCTGCGTCTATCCCGACATGGTGGCCACCGCCAAGGCCGCCCTCAAGGGCTCCGGCGTCAAGGTCGCCTCCGTCGCGACCGCCTTCCCGGCCGGCCGCGCCGCCCTCCCGGTGAAGCTGGCCGACACGGCCGACGCCATCGCCGCCGGCGCCGACGAGATCGACATGGTCATCGACCGTGGCGCGTTCCTCGCCGGCCGCTACCTGGAGGTCTTCGAGCAGATCGCCGCCATCAAGGCCGAGTGCGGCGACCGCGCCCGGCTCAAGGTGATCTTCGAGACCGGCGAGCTCTCCACGTACGACAACATCCGCCGCGCCTCCTGGCTCGGCATGATCGCCGGCGCGGACTTCATCAAGACCTCGACCGGCAAGGTCGCGGTCAACGCCACCCCGGCCAACACGCTCCTGATGCTGGAGGCCGTGCGCGACTTCCGCGCGCAGACCGGCGTCCAGGTCGGCGTGAAGCCGGCCGGCGGCATCCGCAACACCAAGGAAGCGATCAAGTTCCTGGTCCTGGTCAACGAGACCGTCGGTGCGGACTGGCTGGACAACCACTGGTTCCGCTTCGGTGCCTCCAGCCTGCTCAACGACCTGCTCATGCAGCGTCAGAAGCTGGCGACCGGCCACTACTCCGGCCCCGACTACGTGACGGTGGACTGATCACCATGGCATCTGTATCCGCATCTCCCTCCCCCTCCCCGTTCGAGTACGCGCCGGCGCCCGAGTCCCGTTCCGTCGTCGACATCGCGCCCTCCTACGGTCTGTTCATCGACGGCGAGTTCACCGACGCGGCCGACGGCAAGGTCTTCAAGACCGTCTCCCCCTCCACCGAGGAGGTCCTCTCCGAGATCGCCCAGGCGGGCGCCGAGGACGTGGACCGCGCGGTGCGGGCAGCCCGTAAGGCCTTCGAGAAGTGGTCGGCGCTGCCGGGCGCCGAGCGCGCCAAGTACCTCTTCCGGATCGCCCGGATCATCCAGGAGCGCAGCCGTGAGCTGGCCGTCCTGGAGACCCTGGACAACGGCAAGCCGATCAAGGAGACCCGCGACGCGGACCTCCCGCTGGTCGCCGCGCACTTCTTCTACTACGCGGGCTGGGCCGACAAGCTCGACCACGCCGGCTACGGCGCCAACCCGCGCCCGCTGGGCGTGGCCGGCCAGGTCATCCCGTGGAACTTCCCGCTGCTCATGCTCGCGTGGAAGATCGCCCCGGCGCTCGCGACCGGCAACACGGTCGTCCTCAAGCCCGCCGAGACCACCCCCCTGTCCGCTCTGTTCTTCGCGGACATCTGCCGCCAGGCCGGGCTGCCGAAGGGTGTCGTCAACATCCTTCCGGGGTACGGGGACACGGGCGCCGCGCTCGTCGAGCACCCGGACGTGAACAAGGTCGCCTTCACCGGCTCGACCGCCGTCGGCCGCTCCATCGCGAAGTCCGTCGCCGGCACCAGCAAGAAGCTCACCCTGGAGCTGGGCGGCAAGGGCGCCAACATCGTCTTCGACGACGCCCCCCTCGACCAGGCCGTCGAGGGCATCGTCAACGGCATCTTCTTCAACCAGGGCCAGGTCTGCTGCGCGGGCTCCCGTCTCCTGGTGCAGGAGTCGATCCACGACGAGCTGCTCGACTCGCTCAAGCGGCGCCTCTCCACGCTCCGCCTGGGCGACCCGCTCGACAAGAACACCGACATCGGCGCCATCAACTCCGAGGAGCAGCTGGCCCGGATCACCTCGCTCGTCGAGACCGGCGAGGCCGAGGGCGCCGAGCGCTGGACCGCCCCGTGCGACATCCCGTCGTCCGGCTACTGGTTCGCCCCGACGCTCTTCACCCACGTCACCCAGGCGCACACCGTCGCCCGCGACGAGATCTTCGGCCCGGTCCTGTCGGTGCTGACCTTCCGTACGCCGGACGAGGCCGTCGCCAAGGCCAACAACAGCCAGTACGGCCTGTCGGCGGGCATCTGGACGGAGAAGGGCTCCCGCATCCTCGCGGTGGCCAACAAGCTCCGGGCCGGGGTCGTCTGGGCCAACACGTTCAACAAGTTCGACCCGACCTCGCCGTTCGGCGGTTACAAGGAGTCGGGCTTCGGCCGCGAGGGCGGCCGTCACGGTCTGGAGGCCTACCTCGATGTCTGACAGTCAGACCCGTCTTGGCGTCTTCAAGACCTACAAGCTGTACGTGGGCGGGAAGTTCCCGCGTTCCGAGAGCGGCCGGGTGTACGAGGTGACCGACTCCAAGGGCAAGTGGCTGGCCAACGCCCCGCTCTCGTCCCGCAAGGACGCCCGTGACGCGGTCGTGGCCGCGCGCAAGGCGTTCGGCGGCTGGGCGGGCGCGACCGCGTACAACCGCGGCCAGATCCTCTACCGCGTCGCCGAGATGCTGGAGGGCCGCCGGGACCAGTTCGTGCGCGAGGTCGGCGAGGCGGAGGGCCTGGGCAAGACCAAGGCCGCCGCGGTCGTCGACGCCGCGATCGACCGCTGGGTCTGGTACGCGGGCTGGACCGACAAGATCGCCCAGGTCGTCGGCGGCGCCAACCCGGTGGCCGGCCCGTACTTCAACCTGTCCACCCCGGAGCCGACCGGCGTCGTCACCGTGATCGCCCCGCAGGAGTCGTCCTTCCTCGGCCTGGTCTCGGTGATCGCCCCGGTCATCGCGACCGGCAACACCGCGGTCGTCATCGCCTCCGAGCAGGCCCCGCTGCCCGCGCTCTCCCTGGGCGAGGTGCTCGCCACCTCCGACCTCCCGGGCGGCGTCGTCAACATCCTGTCCGGCAAGGCCGCCGAGATGGGCCCGCACCTCGCGGCCCACCTCGACGTCAACGCGATCGACCTCACGGGCGCGGACGCCGAGCTGGCCCGCGAGCTCGAAATCGCCGCGGCGGACAACCTGAAGCGCGTCCTGCGCCCGCGCACCGAGGACTTCACCGCGTCCCCGGGCACGGACCGCATGACCGCCTTCCTGGAGACGAAGACCGTCTGGCACCCGACGGGCTCGCTGGGCGCGAGCGGCTCCGCGTACTAAGCCGGACACGGAGCCCTGTCGCCAGCAAGTGGGCCGTGCCTTCTCCCCACTCGGAGGAGACACGGCCCTTCGCTTCGGCATTCACCTCACTGACCCAACGCGGTCCGCGTCGCACCCCCGTGCCGTGTCACTCGCGGTCGGCAGTCGACCTTGATCATCCCCCTCACGAATGCCTCATCCGTCGCCTTCCCCGACCACACGTAGGCCTCACCCGGCCTGAGTGCCGCCAGCTTCTCGGGATTGAGCCCCGACAGTGCCGCGTTGACCTTCTGCAAGTGCTTCAGCCACGCCGGTGACGTAAACCTGTGCAGCACCATGTGTGTGGAGAGTTCGATGAGCTCGGACGGCACTGAGGGCGGGTCCTGGCTGGCGACGAGCACCGACATGCCCTTGTGTCGCATCTCCCGCACGCTGGACACAAGCCCCGTCACCAAGTCACCACTGTCGGCGTACTTGTGCGCCTCGTCGAAGACGACCAGCTTGTTGAAGGGACGTCCCTCATAGGTCGCTTCCGAGAACAGATGCATCAAGACCACGAACAGACTCAGCGCGTCGCTCTTCTCGATGTCGTCGGAGCGCAGATCCACGATGATCAGACGGCCCGGCCGCGCGAGGTCCTTGATGCGCACCGAATCGTCGATGAAGTCGCTTGCAAGTTCGAGCCGTTCCCTGGCCTTCCTCTTCAGGTGCTCGTCGAGTGTCGACTCCTCGACCCCACGGCGGACCGCGTCCAGGGTCAGGTCGGCACGGTGTGCCTTGATGATCCTTCCGATCTGCCGAATGTATCCGGACTGGTTACCCACAGCTCCCATGAGGAACTTCCAGTGGGCGATCTTCAGTTCCGAGGCGGCAAAGGCCAAGGGGTGCACCTGAACACTCGGGTACCGGGCCTGACGCTCCTCCACGTGTTCTTCAGGTACCAGCAGGACGACGTCGGAGAGGCCGGCGGCCTGGGCCCCGTACCTGCGGCGCAGGGCCTCGTGCTGCCCCTCGTCGTCATTGGCGTGAATCATGCTCAGAAACTCGGGCTCGTACTCCGAGGTCTCGCTGTAATGGAAGACGACGCTCGCCAGAGGGCTCGCCAGCCGGTTGACTCCTGGCACCGACAGGCTCGCCATTTCCAGCACCGAGCCCAGGGTGTAGCTCTTGCCACCTCCCTGCACTCCGAACAGGCTGATGGCGTGGGTCTCGTTGAGATCCAGAGCAACGGTGCGACCGGCACTCGTTCCGAGAAGGCCGAATTGCGCTGACGTGCGCGAGACTCCGAGGATGATGTCCGGGTCCTTGGTCTCCAAGACTTCGGATGAGCCACCGGACACCTCCGCCTCCGGACCAGATTCCGTGGCGACTGCCTCACCGTCAGGGACGCGTTCCTGCTCCACCCTCGCGTTCCCGTGTTCCACCGGTGTGTCCCGCCTCACGGCCTCGGTCCCCTCGGCAGCCATGGTGTCGGAGGCATCCACAGACTCGGCAATGTCGTCATCGGGATCATCAGGCAGGGGGGCGGGTTCCTCAGGGATGTCCCGGCTACGTGCGCGGGGGCGCAGCTGGACCGTGGCCGTGGCCGGGACAGGACCTTCGTCCTGCACACCGACACCTTCCAGTCCGGGCAGAACCAACTCGGGTGCTGCGGAGTCCTGCGAGGGATTCTCCGAGGTGGGCCGGTATTCCGTGTCGATGTCGTCGAGCAGCCGCACGGAGAGGTCACGGCCGATCCGGTGGAACGCCACTCCTTCTTCGTAATCGGTGTCGAAGCCGTCACTGGAGAGGTCGAAAACAAGGCCTGTACGGGTGAATTCGAGGTGATATCCGTGATCTAGGCGATCCAGCAGCCAGCGCGCCTCGGCCATCGCCTGCTCGCCGAAGAGGCCGTAACGGCCTGCGCGGGCAAGGTACTTCTCCAGCAGTGCACGCAGCGCCACATTTTGCAGCGGCCGATCGGCTCGTCCGCGGACTGGGTCGAACCGCTCGGCGAGGATCCGCTCGGTGTTCTCGGTCTGGCGAATGATGTGGTGGCGTTTGCCCTGGTAAGCGCCGAGACCACCGCCCGTGTGGCACTTGACCTCCAGCAGACGGCACACAATGGTGCGCCGTTCGGCGTCAAGGTCGAACAGGGCAAGATCCGTGCGCTGGAGCCGGACTTCGGTGTCGCCGGCGGCCGCCCGGCCTCGTTCCTCCTCGTAGAGTTCGGGGTGAGCGTCGAGCGGGACGAGAATCTGGTCGCGCAATGCGTCCCGCGCACCGAGGTACCGACGGGCGAGGGCCAGGCCAAGGACTTCGGTGCGCTGGTTCTCCCCGAGCGCAGCAAGTTTGAACACCAGGCTGCCGGACAGCTCCCGCAGCTGGTCGAAGAAGGTACGCACATGCCGTTCGGGAATGCCCAGCGACCGATCGGCCAGCACCGGCCCAAGCAGAGCGCGCATCTCGTCGAGGGAACGAGAGGAGACGACGACCTGATGGCCCAGACCGCTGTGGGACGTGGTGGTGTGGTCGATGACGTATTCAGTGCGCCCACGCCGCCCGTGGTCGAAGTACTCGGCCCCGAGGGTGCGGTCCACCGTGACGACCCAGTCGCTCATACGGTGGACTTCGTGCAGGAGAGCCCGGTCGTCGGGCGTGAGGCGGACTGTTATCTGCGGCAGTAGGCCCGGCCGGTGTTCGCCCGCGTTGGCCGCGACCAGGGCAGCCGACAGAGTCCGAGGCAGTGCCGCAAGCAGGTCGCCGGTCGTCTCTGCGCCTGCCACCGGGTCGGTCACACCGTGACGGGGCCGGCGGGTCCACTCGACGCTGTCGTCCTCCTCCCGGTAATCGCTGCTCATCTCCTGGACGAGTCCGTGCACGGCGACCCGTCCGGTACCGTCGCGGCCGGGTGCGATGTCGTGACTTTCCCCGCCGAAGGGGTTGAAGAGGAAGGTGAGGTGGGCCGGGAACTCAGCAGCGCCGCCGAGGAGTTTCTTGGCATCACAAATCACCACGGACAGTTTGGGCCGCAGTGGATCACCGGGGGTGGCGAACGCTTCCGCGGCAGCGGAGCGCGGCCCGCTCGCCGGAACCATCAGGTCGGTCAGCGCGGACCCCGTCCATGGGTCGTCGGGCGCGGCGGCGAAGAGCCGTACCGTGTAGTGGAGGTGCGACAGCTGGCGGCGTTCCTGGAGGGCGACCAACATGTCGGCGAGGAGTTCGCCATGGCCGGCGCCGAGTGCATTGATGACCAGGCTGTCGACGTAGGGGTGGAGGCGGATGTACTTCTCCACCCGATCGGCGAGTTCCACCCCCGTCACCCCGCCCGCTGCTGCCGCCGCGTCGACGCCGAGCGCGCCCGCGATACGGGCGAGAACCTCGCGAGGGTCGTCGGACTCACTCGGCAGACACACCTGCCAGTAGTCGGTCAGCGGGCTGCTGGCGAAGGCGAGTTCCCCTGAGTCGAGTGGCACGGCCAGCGGGTAGCCCAGAGGGGCCAGCTGCCTTTCCAGGCTGTCCAGCCGTGTCTTGATCAGGCTCGCCTGGGCGTCGTGAAGTCTCCCGAGCCAATGGTCAGCGAGGGCCGCCTGCCCGCTCCACCACAGCATGCGCAGGGGGTGGGTGGGGGCGACGAGGATGACGGTGCGCCGGCTGCCGTCCGTATTGTGCAGGCGCACGGTGAGGGTGTCGGTGCGCAGCAGGGACTGCAGCCGTGCCCGCCGCCGATCGGTGTCGGGAGCGTTGGGCCGGTCCAGGCCCCGGAGGCAAAGGGTGACGGCTGCGAGGTAGGCCTCCGCATACGCCTCGATGGCGGCCCGTAGTGCGCGTGGGTCCATGCCCTCCACGACCAGAATGTCCGACGCACCGTTCGTGGTCTCCGGCAGGACAAGTCGACCGAAGAGCGCCGCTCGGGCACGCAGGTAATCGGACAGGGACTCGTCGTCCGGAGTCCCTACCGGGTTTCCCGCTTGCAGTCCCACTTCTCCCTCGGGCGAAAGGCGCGCCGCGCCGGCCGCGTCCACGTCGATCTCCGGTCCACGCAGGATGTGGGGAGCCCGCAGGATGCGCTGCTCGGCCTCGGCCAGGAGCCGCGGAAGGTCGATGGTGACCAGTCCAGCGGGACCGAAGGAGGCGCGTAGGGAACGGGTCTTCACGCTGGTTCCGCGCGGACCCCAACCCGTGTCACGGCACTGCACGCGAGCGGGGTCACGGCCTTCGGCGAGGGCCGTGAAGCGCAGCCGGTTGATCGCCTGAGCGAGTCCCGGCGCGTGGTGACCGCGGGGAGTGGGCGGCTCATCGAATTCACCCTCGGGGACGACGTAGAAGCGGTCGCTCTCGTACGGGCGGCGGCCTGCCGTCTGCCCACTGCCCGCGACGGGCATGGGGTCGTCATTGCCGTCGAGCGGGGTGACGCGGACGAAGTACCAGCCTTCCTCCCAGTCCGGCGCGCGGCGTCCCTTGCGGAGTTTGATGCTCGCCTTGTACTGCGGTTTGACTCGGGGGCCGGCAGGGACGAGCACGGTCAGGCCGGTGGGACTGACCAGCGGGGCGCCTGCGCCGCCACCGTCCTCGTCTCCCGGGGCGTCGCCGGTCTCGGCGCAGATCTCCACCTTGAAGCGTTTCAGGCCCGTGATGCCCCGCTGATCACGGTCCACGGAGAAGGTGACGGGGAGGGAGGGAAGTCCTCCGGGCAGGAGGTAGGGCTGGCCGAAGAGCCTGTCGAGGACGGGATGGTTGCGCTGGTCCTCCGCGTTCTCTCCGGCTTTGGGCAGCGCGGTCAGATCGTCGACCTCGATGCGCACGGTCTGGTCGGCCGGGTCGTTCTCCTGGGGCCAGTGGTGGAAGGCAAGCGGCCAGTTCTCCGGATCAGCGGCGATGGCCCGGCACCAGCGTCGCGGGTCGGACAGGCCGGTGGTCGCGGCGAACTCGACGAGACGACGAAGGAAGCGCTGGTGTTCCTCGGAGTTGCGTGGCAGACCAAGAGCGAGCACACGCTGCCGATCGGTGGCGGGGCCGTCGGTGAGCTTCTCGACGGTGCGCCGATTGCGCTGGATCTTGGTGACGATGAGGGAGGAGTCGGTGAAGAGCTGAAAGTCCGGGATGAGGCCCAGCAAGTGGACGGCGGCCCCGGCGGCCTGCGGGTCGTGCTGATTCTCCCGCAGGGTGAGCAGGTACCGGGCCACCGTCCGATCCGAGGCTTCGGAGATCTCGGCGACCAGTCGTTCGACACCTGTACGAAGGGGTTCGGGCACATCCTTGAGCAGGTTCCGTCTGAGTCGGGCATGCACCTCGTGAAGGGAGACCTCTTCGAAGGTCGCGACGGAGAAGGAGTCCTCTGCGCTGGCCTTGGTCCCTGGTGGCACGAACACCAGCAGTGGAGGCCTGAGGCGCCCCTGCTCATCAGGGTTGCGCAGCTCGACGAGCTTCGTGCTGGTGATGGACGTGTCGTCGCCGCCATCGACAGGGCCGGCTGCAAGAACGTGTACCTGGGCATCGGGCACGGCGTGACGCAGACCGCGAGTGAGGCGTCCGGCAAGTTCGGTGTCGAGCCCGCCGACGCGCATGCAGTGACCCGCCTCTCTCGTGCGCAACAGGTCGGCGAGGCCCGGCAGTGCGACATGCTCGAGTGCGCGCCGCCATTCGGTTTCGGTGATCTCCACCAGTCCGCGTGTCACAGTCTTGTCTCCCCGTCTCCCTCTGGTCTCCCTGCCCCTGCTGCCTGTGCGCTTCCTGTCACCGTCCGCCGGTTGTCACCGTGCCGTCTTCGGTGAGGGAGAACCTTGGGGTGATCACCTGGGTGAGATAGGCATCCGACAGGTCATCGTAGAATCCGATCTCCCGCATACGCCTGGTGAACGCCTCGGCATTGGCTCTGAGGGCTGGTTCCTCCTCCAGGCCCGCCGGCCCGAATCCGTCTGCCGTCGGCAGACGGTCCACGAACAGCCCATAACGATCGCGCAGCAGGGCAAGGAACTCGTCGAGCCGGAGCGAAACGGTGTGGTGGGTGTACGGGGAAGAGCTGCCACGGGAGTTGAGGCGCAGCAACGCCACCTGGACCAGTACCTCCAGCAGAGCACTGTCCAGGACGAAGCGCCTTCGTCCCCCGTGAGGTTGCGCTATGGCCGCGCCAGGGCGGTTCTTGAGGAGCAGGGAGTCGATGGTCTCGATGATGTATTTGTGGTGATAGGGCCCACGGTAGGCCATCAACAGTTCGAGGTACTTCTCGAAGGGGGCGAGGCCCATGGACTCGTCCAGCAGAGGCCTGACCTCCTCAGGCTGCTCCCCGACAGGGGTGTCGTCGAGGATCGCGGTCAGCCGGGAGCTGAAGAACTCGTCCCGCGCCTTGCCGTAGTCCTCTGTGCCGAAACGGAGCAACTCGGGCACGGTGAAGTACCCGATCTGGGGTCGGCGCTCCTTTCCCTGGCCGACGAGGTGCTCGGCGAATTCGTCCAATTTCCGCACTGTGTAGCCGGCACGCACGAAGTCGGGGATGCGGCGCAGCCAATGCTCGGCGCTCTGCTCGGCAAGCGAAGCGGTGGGGGTACCGGGCACCCCGGCGACATCGACGAAGAGCCCGGCACGGAAGGGGCATCCGGCCAGCGGATCCTGCGCGCCGGCGGAGACCGGACAGCGATCGTGCCCGCAGGCGGGGTCGGCCGCCGACCGCGCCACCGCCTGGGGCAGGAGTTTCATCACCTTGAACTGGCCGAGGGAGAGGTGGAACGCAAAGAGGATCTTCAGATACTCGACCATGGTGATGCGCGGCAGGAGATCTTTCAGGGACAACAGCCTTACAACATCGTCGGCGAGGAGATCGGCCTGCCCCACGCACAGTGGAGGTGCGGAATACCAGCCCTTCATCGTGTGTGGGCTGTCCGCCTTCACTTGGCTGTTGAGGTGCAGCACTGCCTGGGTCTCGATATCCACGGGCGTCGTCTGCGCGGGGGTCGAGGCCGCCGTACCGAGTCCGGTGAAGAAGAACGCGCGCAGCTGCTCCAGTGCCAGAGCGCCCAGAGGGCCGCGAGCGTGCCGCAACATCTCGTACAGCTGGGCGTCGGCGCCGTAGGGGCGGGAGTGGTAGCTGCTGCGGAACTTGTACGTGAGTCCGTGCAACGGGCGTAGGCCTGCCACAGCCTGGGTGGGCCTGCCCCTGTTGACAACGTCCAGGAGCTGGGTTTCCACCCAGCGCCGCGCCATGTCTGGATGGTCGGCGAACCCCTGAAAACGGTCGGCGTTGCCGGCGTCGGTGAACTCGGCGGCGAATTCCTTGGCGGACAGATCGTTGCGTCGCACCAGGCGGCTGGTGAGGCCCTTGTGGTTGAGCCGCATGAGGAACCCGGTGAGCACGCGGTCCATCTGCACGCGTTTGAACTCCAGGTAGGAGACACCGAGATGTTTGAACTCGGTATCCCGGCGGCGCAGCGCCATCAGTGTGCTCCTTCCGAGGCCTGGCTCGTTCTCGAATCGGTGCCCGGGAATGTGTCGGATCGTGCGGCGGGGGCCAGGCGAAGAGCGCCGTCCGGCAGCCGGCACAGCCGGTAGGGCGGCGATCCAGGGGCGTGTAGGAGGACTTCCTGATAGGACGTCGCCGCCAGTGCGTTCTTGAACACGGCCAGCGCGAGGTTTTGGCCCTGGCGGTCTTCGATGCCCGGCTGATGGCCTCGATGCAGCCGGTCAAGCAGCTCGTACAGGTCGAGGCGGACCGTCAACTGAGCACGGTGGGCGCGGCCGTCCTCGGGATGGTGGCGTACGACGAGTTCGCGGGGGCTGGTCTCGACGTAAGGCGAGGCGGGCGGGCCGTCAGCGCTGATGGTGAAGTGCTTGGCAGGAAACAGTCGGTGGCTGCGCACAGTACCGCTCTGAACGGCCCGCACCTGAAGCGCGAGGTCTTGACCCGGGGCATGGCCGAGTCCCCGTGGCATGCCCTCGCCACGGCTGACGGCCTCGATGACGTGTTCCAGTTCCTTGCGGCCCGGATGTCCGCCGGCGAGCAAGCGCAGGAAGTGGTCGGCCGCCTGATAGGGCAGGAGGCGTCGCCAGCGGGTGTCGTCGAGGCTTTCGAAGTAGAAGCGACGCCGGGCCGCGGCAAGGTAGGCGCGGTGGGCGTTGATCTGGGCACGGTCGGCCTGGTGAGTGCGAGGCAGGGCATGGAAAGCCTCGGTGAGCAGCTGTTCGTCGAGGTCACCCCGTTGATCGAAGGAGACGAGACTGTGTCCAGCGGCGGGGCCGGTGTAGTCGAGCCGCCGGTCCAGCTGGGGATCGGGCACAGCGGCGACGTCGAGGTCGCGCAACTGGACGAGGAGGCGATCGCGTTCCCCCAGCCGCGAGGGGCCGATGGGCGTTCGCTCAAGGCGGCTGACGGTCCGCAAGCCCGACACACGGGTACTGGTGCGGGCGCCCGCTTCCACACTCGCCTCGCTGCCCGTGTGGATACCGGCCCAGCTGGTGAAGTACAGGCTGTCGAGGATCTCCTGCGCCGCCTCGGGTTCCTCACGTGCGTACAGAGCATGGATCTGTGCACAGTCACGGCCTGAGGTGAGGGTGTAGGCGAGAGCGGAGCGCAAGTCTCGCAGTGTGATGTGGAGACGCCCCCGCAAGTGGGTCATGCGGTAGAGCGTGGCGAGACGGTCGGTGACCTGGGAACCGGCGGTGGGGTGGGAGAAGCTGCGGGCGTTGTGCAGGGCATAGCAGCGCGGTGCAAGCACGCAGGAACCGCATGCCTGCCAGCGGCGTTCGTCGGTGAGAACGGCGACCATGCGGTGCATGATCGATCCGGTGCCGTCCGGGTCGGCGAGAACATCGCGGGCGTTGAGGTTGACCACAGCGACGCCATGGGCGGCACGGCCGGTCGTCAGCCCTTCCCGCACGGTGTCCGCGAGCAGCGGGTAGCGATCCTGGTGCCGGGTGACGAAGTCGACGAGGCGCCCCTCGTTGACGGCGACGAGTCGGGTGACGTCATCGGGCCAGGCCTCCGCGGTGGCACCCTGGTAAGGGGCGAGGAAGGCGTCGAGGACGGTGTCGTTGTCCGTATCGCCCTCGTCCTGGCTTCCGTCGTGGTTGGTATGGAAGGAGTGGCCGTCGAGGGTGAAGTCGTCACCGTTGGCGCGTGCTGCACCGAAGCGAGCGCCGCGTCGACGGGCCTCGTCGGCGAGGTGCTGGAGAAAGGCGGTCTTGCCGTCTCCGGCATTTCCCGTGATGAGAACGAGGCGATGGCGACCCGCTAGGACGTCGGGGCGCAGTCGGTCGTCCAGGGCGGTGGCGACGTAGAGGGGGTAGGCGGCTGGGTCGAGGCCGCGGGTCCCGGCGTTGGTGCGGGCGCTCTGGCTGTAGAGGGTCTGGAGATGGCCGACGAAGGGATTGGCACCGGCCTGCGCCGCACTGCCCTCGGTGGCTGCGGGCCACCGAGACTCCGCCGGTTCCGGGGTGGGCGGCACAAGCCTGACCTCGCGAACGGCGGCGAGGGCGGCCCGGAACTCGTCGGCATCGCGGTAGCGCTCGTAGCGGCGGGGGGCGAGGGCGCGCAGCAGAACAGCCGTGAAGCCGGGGTCGAGGTCGGTGAGACCGGGGAGCAGCCGCGGGTCGAGGGGCTGCCCGCCACGCGGCGGGGTGCCACGGCCCTGCCATGGGTATCCGCCGGTGAGTGCCTCATAGGCGGTGATGCCGAGGGCGAACAGGTCGAGGTCGGTGAGTTCCTCACGGCTCGGACGGCTGAGAACGGTGGCCTCAGGAGCAAGGTAGCGGGGCGAGCCGAGGGTCGGGGTGAGGGTGGAATCGGCGGAGACCGCCGCGTTGAGATCGAGGATGCGGGCGCCTTCAGCGGTCCACAGAAGGTTGCTGGGCTTGATGTCGCAGTGGAAGACGCCACACGCGTGCAGGTGGGCGAGGCCGGCCAGGCAGTCATCGAGCAGCTTGCGCACATCGGCGGGGCCGAGGGGCCGGCCCTGGTCGAGGACACGCTTGAGGTCCTGCCCCTCGACATGCTCCATACGCAGGTAGGGGAAGCCGCCCTTGGGCAGCCACTCGGCGTCGATGAGACGCACCACGTTGGGGTGCGGGGCGATCCTGCGCAGGATGCGGTACTCGCTCTCCAAACGCTCCCGCACGGACTCCCGGTCCCTCGTGATGATCTTCAAGACCTCGTCGGTGTCGTCGAGAGTGTTGAACACCCGGTAGACGACTCCGAACTGTCCTTGCCCGAGCCGGGAACGCACCCGAAACTTCTCCGTGAGGCGGAACCCTTCGGGCAGGTTGGTGTAGCTGTGCGGGGCGTCCCAGTCGAACGGGTCACCGGACTCCTCTCGCCCGCCACTGCGAACCTGGGCGCGGACGCGGCCCGTATCCGCGCGGGAGAGACGGCGGATGGCCTCGCGGGCGGGCGGTCTGGCGGCCGGATCGGCGGACAGCAGGTCCCGGATGACCGCCTTGAGTTCGGGATCGATCCGGTCGGCGTCACCGAGGCTGTCGATTGACGTGCCGCCCGTGCCGAGCGCGGGCTCCTCGCCGGTGTACAGCTCGTGGAACAGCACCCCGGCCGCATACAGGTCGGTGGCCGGGGAGAAGACCCCGGGCCGGTCATGACACTCGGGGGCGAGATAGGCCGGCGACTGGTGCGCGTACGCCTCGATGCCCCGAGACTCCTCACGTGGCCGTCCCGGCCCTGGATGCGCATAGTCGAAGCCGGTGAGCATGGCGGTGCCGTTGCGCCCGATGAGCACGGTCTCCGGGCTGAGGTAGCGGTGCACCACCCGGTGAGCGTGGGCGACAGCGAGACCGCCGAGCACCCCGTCGACCACACGTCGTCTGGCATCGGCGCCCAGCGCGCCCTGTCCCCGCGCATCGAGCCTGACCCGCAGCGCCTCGGCGAGAACATCCTTGAGAACAACGGCGTACCCATCCCCCTCGTCCAGCGGAAAGGATGTCTCACACGGCACGATGTACGGGCTGGGCGGCAGCTTGCTGAGGGCCTGGACCGGGTTGCCGATGCGTGCGTACGCCGTGGACCGCGCGCCGTCGGGCAGCAGCGGGTCGACGGCGTGCGCCTGGAGGATACGGGTCCCCGACCGCGGCTGGTCGGCCAGCCGCACCCGGTACACCGAGACACGGCGGGCCGGATCCCCGTCCAGGTCGGCGAGGTCGCCGGGGGACGCCTCGTACAGGGTCTCCACGACCTCGTAGTGGCCGAACCTGCGAGGCCCGGAGGGCGGTCGCGTCTCCGCTTGGAAAACGCGGGCGATGTCCTCGCGCAGCGCGGAGATGTCCTCGCCCGGTCGTCTCCCCTGTCCGGGCGGGCGGTGCCGCTTGAGGAAGGGCACCAGGTCATCGAGGTGATGTGTGCTCACCTCGTCGCGACCGTCCGGGTCGTGCAGCGTGGCACCCGGATACGGCAGGATCACCAGCCCCTCGCACCACACCGACCCGAGCCCGGCGCTCGCCGCCCGCGACCGCGCCAGCAGGTCGCCGGCGACCCGCGCGTGATTGCGGATCTTGCGCGCCGGGCTCGGGAACGGAGCTCCCTGGGGATACCAGCGCCCGCCGCGCACCTGAACCCGGCCGTGCACACCCTTGGTGTCGGCCAGGTAGACGGCGTGATCCGCGACGATCGCCAGGTCCACCTCGAACATCGGACGCCCCGGCCCGTACGGCAGCTCGAAGTTGGACACGACGATCCAGTCGTCCGGTGCCGCCTCCCGCAGATGACGCAACACCATGCGCTCGGCCTCGTTGGCCGGCTCCCCGACCGGGATGATCCGCGCCATCGCTCCGCCCCCGCTCCCCGTCCCCTACCGTACGTGCCCAGCACGCTCACGTGTCCGGACTTCCGCACGGCATATGCGTCGACTCCTGTGTCGCGGAACACTCTAGGACGCTCCACTGACAACGTGGCGAAAACCGGTCACACAGTGGTGGTCCGCCGGTCACTCGGCGCTCAGAGAAGCTCCCCTCTGCTCCGGGCGTTGGCGCCGGCGACCCGCGCTCGCAGGAGCACCTCCGCCTGCTCGCTGTCTCCGGGCAGCAGCTGTACGTCGACGGGGTGCGCCGTCCACTCCGTGCCGCCGCCGACCGGGCGCAGCCACACATCCCCATCGAGGTGATCCATGACGACCCCGCGCCTCTCCCGCCGCGTGTCGTGCGCGAGTTGACCGACCGGGAGCAGAGCCTCCGCGCGCCCGGCCGTCCTCTCGGCGGCACACTCATCGGCGTGCGCCTGCGCGGCGGCGGTGACGGCCGCACGGTCGGGACGGAGAGTGCGGGCGGCGCTCGTGATGTAGGTGGTCGCGCCGGTCGTTGTGCGTCCTCGGGATACCAAGGGTGCCTCCTGCGTTCACGGCTGGGGGGTACGCCTCGAGCCGCTCGTTCTGGCTGTTCGCGCTCTCAGCGTCACGGCAGGCGGATGGCACGGGACAGGGTGTCGGCGTTCCGAACCCGGTTACGGAACGGCCCCCACCTGCACCATTTCACCGTTCGCACCCACCATGTCACCGACCGCGACTACCGTGGACGAGGTGACGGCGTCCCACCGGGGATACGGAACGGCACGGCACGCTCGTCCGCTTGCAAGGGAGCCCCACCATGACCCAGCCCACCCACTCCCTCGACCCCGCTCGCTCCGCCCGCGAGCTGTACGGCGTGGAGCTGCGTCGCCAACGGCAGCTCGCCGGCCTGTCGCTGGACCGGTTGTCGGACATCGTCAACTACAGCAAGACGCACCTGCACGGGGTCGAGACGGGCGAACGGCTTCCGCTGCCGCCGATCTCCGAGAAGCTGGATGTGGCCTTCGGGACGGGGGAGTTGTTCCAGGGGCTGTGGGGGACGGTGAAGCGGGAGCATACGCCGAGGCGGTTCGATCTCTGCTTGGAGCTGGAGGCGAAGGCGGCGCGGATTCAGGCGTTCGGAGCGAGCCTCATTCCCGGACTGCTCCAGACAGAGGCGTATATGCGCGCGCTGTTCATCGAAGGAGAGCCGGGAATGAACTCCGGGGAGATTGACGGCCTGGTAGCGGCTCGCCTGGGCCGCCAGGAGATCCTGCGGCGGGACTGCCCGCCGGACTTCTGGTGGATCATCGGCGAAGCAGCCCTGCGGCAGGCTGTAGGCGGTCCGGCCGTGATGCGCGAGCAGCTCGCAACACTGTTGCCCCTGGTGCAAACCCGCCACACAACGATCCAGGTGGCTCCGTTCGACGCGGGCGCATGTGCGCTGATGAACGGCACGCTCATCCTGCTCACGCTCCCGGACGGCTCCACCACCGTGTACCAGGAAGGACCTGGGTACGGAGAGATCTTCGATGACCGGGAAACCGTCACGAAGCGCGTACGAGAGTACGATCGCAAAAAGGCTGGCGCCCTCTCACCACGGGAGTCCGCGGCGTTGATCGAAGCGACGTTGGAGAAGTACGAGCCATGCGAGTCACCCCAGACCTGAGCACCGCCCGCTGGCGCAAGTCCTCCTACAGCGACGGCCAGCAGGGGGGTGAGTGCATCGAGGTCGTCGACGGCTTCCCCAATAGGATCCCCGTCCGCGACAGCAAGAATGCGACCGGACCCGTGCTGATGCTGGGCTGGACAGCGTGGCAGCCGTTCATCAAGTGCGTCAAGGACGGCTCTCTGTAAGCCGCCTGCGCGGAACAGGCCTTGTGATGTGCCAGGACCTGTTCCGGAACAGAGAGTTTGGCGCTTCGCTCAGCCCGTCACGGCCTTCTCCAGCTTCGCAAGGGCCAGGTCCTCCTTGCGGTCGGCCTCGTCACGCTTCTTGTAGGCGGCGCGGACGGTCTCAGCAATGCGGTCACGGTCGGGCTGGGTGAGGACGGGGACAGGAATCGTCCGACACAGGTCAAGATGGATGTCCTGCTGCTTTCCGCCCGTCGAGCAGGCACGCAACAGCCTGAACATCGCCTCAGAGCGAAGCAACGCATACAGGTAGGCGCCGGGGTACTTCGAAGCCCCAGAGCGAATCCGCAGGAAGTCCTCCGAATAGGCAAGGTTGGCCCACTCACCCGTCACGAGGATGGAGCGCCCATACACCTCGTTCTCACCGAGCGTCCCACGAGCAGCCACCAGAAGCGTCTCGTCAGCGGCCAGTACCTCATCCGCCGTGAACGCCTTACTGATCCACCGCCCTTCCGGCCGCAACCAGAAAGCTTGCCGCTGCCCAACGAGTCGGTAGCTGTACGTGTTGCCAGGCTCACCGTCGACGCGCTGAAACCGTACGCCCCGGCTCAACTGTCCGCCCTTGCAAACCTCCCCCAAGGTCGCATGCTCCACAGACGTCAACCGCTCCAGAATCTTCCGGGCCCTCGGCTGAAAGTTGAGCGCCCTCAGACTCGTCGTCGTGAGGCCACGCTGCGCGAACCCTAGGTCCCGACCCTGCTGATGCCACCGCAGGTCCAGCAGATCCTCGATCCCGGCCGCGCGGAACAGATCCAGCGTCGCCGCCTCAAGCCCCGCCTGGAACTCCGCCCGCAGGTTGGCCGCCCCCTGGACGAGTTCGTGGATCTCGTTCTCCACAATGTCCCCGAAGCGCGGCACCCGAATGTCACCGACGTGAGCAGGCGAAATGTGCTTGACCGCCGATCCATAAATCCCGCCCCTGACGAGCACTTCGCCAAACCGGCTGGCCAGGAACGCATACAGGTACCCGGGCTGGATCTTGCCCTGGTCAGGAACAACCTTCATGACGTGTTCCGAGGACCAGAAGCCGGCCATGTCCGGGCGCACGTACGAGCGCCGCCCGGCGTTGAAGCCCGACCGTGAGATCAGCGTCATCATGGGCTTGAGCTCCATGTAGCTCAAGCTAGGTGACTCCGCTTCAGCCCTGCTCAGCCGTGGCAGCGCGCTGAAGTCGGCAACGAGCATGTCCTTGCTGCCCACGAACGGCACGCTGTGCTCCGGGTCAGTGAGGTACACGCGCCGCGATTGCGGACCGTCGAAGATACCCCCCGCGTAACCCGCCGTAAGGTCCTTCAGCGCAACCTTTTCCACCGGCAGCCGCTCCAGCAGCCGCTGCGTGGCGAAGGCCCCCGACAGATAGGGCTTCGCGACAAGCTTCAGCCCCTGCCGGTCCAGCCACCCCCGCCGCGCCGGATTCCCGGGTTCGGCGACCTTCACGCCGTCTCCCCCTTCCGCCACGGAAGCTCGCGCCCGTGCTCCTTGAGGAACTTGCGGTACTCGTCGATGACGTTGGGCCGCTCGTAGTCCTCGGGTCGCTCCCGCAGGTCCATCAGGTCGTTGTCGGGGACACGCTTCCGCCGCTTGATCCGCCGCGGAATGACGACATCCTTGACGTAGATGTCGTCGTCCTCGAACTCCTCACGCCACACGTACTCGCCGCGCGCGTCGCGGACGTACAGCCGGTTGCCGCGCCGGTCGACACCGACCTTTTCTGCGACGGCCATGAACACGGGGTAGTCCTCGCGTCCATGCAGCCGTTCCTCGGTCTTCTCCCGCTCGGTCTTCTTCCGCAGGAAGAGCATGGTGGTGAGGATGTTGACGCCGGCGCCCACCACGAACGGCTCGATGGGCAGTTCGACACTGGCCATCACCCAGCACTCGTCAAGGATGTATTGCCGTACGGCCTCGTCGTCAGGACCGGGGTTGGAGAGGACGCCGTTGGGCAGAACGATCCCCATACGACCGCCCGGCTTGAGCCACTCCACACACTTCTGGACGAACAACCGCTCCGGCGGGATGGACGAGGCGGCCTTGCCGCGCCTGAGCGAGCCGTCTTCCTTGCCCCTGCTCCAGTCGTAGGCGATGCTGGCGGGCTTCTCCCCGCCGAACTCGTCCACCCGGAACAGTTCCAGCGTCGGCCCGGTGACGGGGATATCGGTGCCGAA
This sequence comes from Streptomyces sp. NPDC048623, assembly GCF_040650755.1. Taxonomy (NCBI): domain Bacteria; kingdom Bacillati; phylum Actinomycetota; class Actinomycetes; order Kitasatosporales; family Streptomycetaceae; genus Streptomyces; species Streptomyces sp. NPDC048623. The sequence goes on along the minus strand of NZ_JBEZHV010000023.1, from coordinate 100,281 downwards.
AGGCGGATTGGTGAACAGGACGTCCACCTCACCGGGGTAAACGCGATCGCGACGCTCCATCGCCAGCGCGTGGCCGGGCTGCTTCTCGCCCATGCGCGGGAACTGAAGGGAGTCCACCTGGAAGGTGTTGCCCCTCTCCTCGGTCAGCATCGTGACACCGAAGGAGGCGGCGCGGGTCAGGAACGGATCGAAGTCCATGCCGAAGACCCGGTCCTTGGCGTACTCAGCCAGGTGCGGACGGTACTCGGTCTCCAGCTCGGCCTTGCGCTTCGCGTTCAGCCCCCGCCCGAAGTTCGGCAGCCCCTCCCGGTGCAGCACGTGCAGCAGAGTCTCGCGTAGGAAACCGCCGGTGCCGCAGCACGGGTCGAGGACAGTCTCGTCGAGCTGCGGATCAAGCAGCTCGACCATGAAGCGGGTCGCGACGTTCGGGGTGAAGTACTGGCCCCGGTCACCGCGCAAGTTGTCTCCTACCAGTTCCTGGTAGGCGGTACCGAGCGCGTCCAGGGAGGTGCCGTGCAGGGTGTACGTGGACAGTTCACCAGTGATGAAGGTGAGCGCGGCGTCGTTGAGGGTGAGCCGGTCGTACTGGGTGAACTGGTCCGCGTGGACTTGCTTGACCTCGTCGAAGAGATCCTTCACGCGCTGGGCGACGGCCGGGCTGCCCGCGTCGTTCTTCGCCAGGGCCGCCAGCTCCGTCGTGTCGACGTAGAAGCGCGGCTCGTGACCCTTCTCCCGGACCAGCTTCTCGTCGTGCAGTTTGGCGAACAGGACATAGAGGAACTGCCAGAACGCGGCGTCCTTGGGCAGGCCCTCGTTGCCGTGGATGAAGTCGTGGCAACGGCGGAACGCGAACCGAAGCATCGTCTCGTCGGCGCTGCGCATGATGCCGAGCGAGGAGATGTTGCCCTGGGCGTCGAACAGGGTCGCGTCGCCGCGCGGCCAGTTCGCCAGCGGCAGGTACGTGTCCTCGAAGCGGGCCGGGTCACGGCGGATGAAGTAGAGGTCCTTGTCGTCCGTCCACATGCCGTACAGGCAGTCCGGGCCGGCCGCGTGCATCAAGTCGGCAACCTCGTCGACCTGCTCCTTGGCCCGCGCGAACGTACGAATCTTGGAGACGGTACGGCTGTCACTGGGGCGTGGCTTGATGACGACGATCCGGCGGATGTTCTGAGCCTCGTGCTCCGCCCGATGCTCGAAGATCGCGATACTCGCCCGCTTCCGCGACTTGCGGCCGGTCTTCCGGTTCTCTACCTGAAGCGGGAAGTCGGCCTCCATGTCGCGCGGGTCAATGCCGTACTGGTGGACGAGCGCCCGGGCGATGCGCTGCCGCACCTCCTCCGCCGCAGTGTGCTTCACCACCTTCTCGCCGGTGATGTAGTCGAAGATCTCGTCGTCCTGGAGCTTGCGCGGCCCCGCGCTCTCCCCCGACACCGGCTCCGCCGGCCCCTTGCCGGACGCCTTGGGCTTCCCCTTGGAGGTCGACTTCGGCCTCTCCTCACCCGCCCCGGGGATGTCGAAGCCCAGCTGTTCCTCACTCATCGCGCCCGCGTCCACCTTGTCCCGTATCGCCACACTTCACCCCGCCTGCTGCATGCGGCGGCACCGCCCAAGCCTAGGGCAGCGTGGAACTGATTCCTCTCCGTTCCCCGCCGCCCACGCTCCGTAGTCTCCATCGAGGCGCCCCAGCCCTTACTCCTCGGCGTCGTCGCCCGCGTCCAGATCATCGACTGCCCGCAGCTCGGCCGCGATGTCCGCCAGCGAGCCCTCGCCCGCCACATGCCAGTACCGAGTGCCCTGGACCTGCTGATGAACCCCCATGGCCTCGCCGCGCATGTGCCGAGTGAGCGTGGAGGGCGCATACGGCTGACCGTCCACTGCCCACACCAGAGGCTTGGTCTTGTTGTTCCGCCACACCGCGCGCGCTCGGCTCGCGTCGGCGGCAAGCCAGCTCGGCAGCCCTCGGCGGTCAGGGCCGGTCACGGGACGGAATTCCAGCACCGTACCGTCGTCGATCTTGCCTGCATCGACGATCACCCGCACCGCGTTCGCAAGCCGACCCGCCTTGCCCTGCGTCTGCTCGGTGACCTGGTAGTCGCTGTAGTCGGGGGCCTTGTCCCCAGAGCTCAGGCGTTCCAGCAGGCGCCGTACGACCACCTGCACCCGTTCGGCCGTGCGCACGGTCGTCGCGTACTGGCTCTTCTCTCCGAAGGCCGTATCGGCGATCGCCACAAACCACCACAGCGCCCGCTCGGTCAGCTCGGGCACCTTGGCCAACCGGGCGTCCCACTCGGCAGCACTCGCCTCGCCGAAATCATCGAGGCCGCTGGTATCCATGGTGTGGAAGATCGCGTGCGTGATGAGCAGATCGGCGTTCCCCGCCGCGCTCGCGACCCGACCGAACAGGTCGACGCGCAGCTTGGACAGGGTTGCACGCACCTCCCACATGAGTCTTACGACGCTCCAGACGCGGGCAGCGCTTGGCCGACGTCCGAAGAGGTCGCGATAATTGCGGTCCTCCCACAGGGCAGACGGGTCCCGCTTGGCCCTGGCGACCATCTCCGGCGACCGGTGAGTCGCGGCGAGCGCGAGGGCGGCCTCTGCCATGGTGCATCCGGCCGTCGGGTGCGGCACCGGTTCTCCTCGCCTGATGACGTAGTTCAGGCCGAGCGACACGCTGAATTCGCCGCGCAGGTCGAACTGAACCTGGTCACGAGACTTGAAGTCGCGCTCCTGCACCGGATTCTGGGTGTTGGCCGCGGTGGTGACCCGGTCACCGAAGTCTTCGGGGCAGTCCTTGAGGGAGATGATCCGCACCAGGACCCGGCCCTGCGACGCGTTCCCCGGGCTCTTCTGCATGGCGCGTGCGATGGCGTTGACCGTCTGCGCGCCATTGACGACGCTGGCACCGTTCAGCCGGAAGCCGACCCCCGCACCCGGCCTGAACTCCCCCTTACCCTTGGGCTCGTAGCTCTCGCACAGCAGCGTGATTCCGTTGCTGAAGTACCAGAAGTGCTCGGGCTCACCGAGGAGGGTGGCCTGGATCTTGGGATTTACGTCGGAAACGTCCAGAGCGTCACGGAGGTTTCGCGAGAACAGATGCGCCCGATTGTCACCCCGGTACCACTCCGCGACCTCGGCCACAGAGACAGTGCCATAGAACGCCTCGTACGGAATCGTTTCCTTGCCCGCGCCTTCGAGCCATACATCAAGCTCGATCTTCCGCTCGGCATGCTCGCCCAGCAGTTCCTGATACAGCCCACGCAGGTCGATGACCTTGTAATCGATCATTCCCGGCAGCCAGCTGCGGGCTTCGATGCCGTCTTCCAGCTCGCGCCTGATGTTGGGGTGCAGGTCGTTCTCCGTGACCAGCGCGAGCACGAGCCGGATGGTGCCTGGGTTGTCGAGCGCCGTCTCCAGCGCCGCCGCGTGGGGTTCGATCCGACTATTGAAACGGTGGAACTCCAGCTCCCGGAGGTCATCCAGGCCACGGAACAGCGCCCTGAGCTCCCCCTCACCGAAACCCGCGTTGCCCTTCTCATTCCACTTCGCCTGCACCAGCGTGATGTGGTAGCGGTCCTCGCCGCGCTCTTCGACCGCGACGGCGTCGATACCCCGGTCCACGAAGTCGTCGATCAAGCCGGCTGCCGCCTGCCCGTCGCTCCACCCGGTCTCGTGCTTGATGGCGAGCGCCGCAACCGCGCGGCTCAGGAACGCCTTTTCCTCTTCCTTGGGAGCCGCCTTGGCCCGGTCCGACATGTCGATGTGCGGCCGAAACCTCTTCTCCAGCCCCTTACGCAGATGCCGCATGTAGTACGGATTGGCCACGGACGAATTGGCCACGGACGGTTCCCCCTGTCTCCCCTGGGTGCAAGGCGGCACGCTGTTTAGAGCGGGCGCCACCGGCGAGGCTATCCCGGCAGGCGGCGAGCGTTCCGCGCGTTTCGGCGGAACAGGTTCTTGCGGCATCATCACGACGGACAAGAGTCTGCATCTAGTCACATTAATTGTTCACAAGAGTAATCATGTGCCATCCTGTGTGCATGGTTGAGATCGCCATCAGTGCCGCCCGCGCCCAGCTCGGCGACCTGGTCCGCCGCGCCGCCCACGGCCGCGAGACCATCGCCCTCACCGACCACGGTCACGTGGCCGCCCTCCTCATCTCGCCCCAGGTGATAGAGGACCTGGAAGACGCCCTTGCGGTGGCCGACTACCAGCTGAGGAAGGAGCGGGGAGAGCTGGGGCCGGGTATCCCGCACGAAGAGGTCGGCCGGATGCTGGGGCTCCGTAAGTGACCTACGAGATCATCTGGGAACCGCGCGCCACGAACGCGGCCACGAGGTTCCTCAAGGAGGATCCGACTGGACTGGCAGCCGTGTACGAGGCCGTGGACGCCCTGGCGACCCAGCCACGCCCGCGCGATTCCATCCCCTACGGATCGCAGGATGTGCGCCGCCTGCACGTCGGTGACTACAGGGTGCTGTACATCGTCGAAGACTCCGTGATCCGCATCCTGGTCACCCACCTCGGCCGAACCGCCTGAAGATCAGCCCGTGCAAGAGGCCGCACGCCTCTCCCTCGGGAGGAGTCGCACCCCGCTCCGCGCCTCAGGTCCATTCCCGGGCCTCGCGGACGAGCAGTTCGTGCAGTTCGGCGAGGCGCGGCTCGGTCAGGGCGCCCGAGCGGGTGGCCAGGTACAGGGTGTTGATGGGCGGGATCTCGGGTTCGACGAGCGGGACGAGGGCTCCCGAGGCGAGTTCGGCCGTGCAGAGATAGGTCGGCAGGACCGAGATGCCCGCCGAGGAGGCCACGGCCGCGATGACCGCGCGCAGGTCGGGGACGACCACGGCGGGCGGATGGCTCGGCAGCGCGTCGAAGACCGTGCGCCAGTAGCGGCGGATGATCGGCAGCGTCTCCGCGTACGCGATCATCGGCAGCTTCTCCAGGACCCTCGGGCCCTCCGCCGCGAGCGCGCCCTCCGGGATGCCGGCGGCGACCTGCGGCGAGGCGAGCAGGGCGAACTCCTCGTCGGTCAGCGGGACATGGTCGATGCCGCGCTGCTTGGGGTGCACGGTGGAGACCACCATGTCGAGGTAGCCGCTCTTGAGGTCGTCGAGCAGCGCCGGGGACTCGCCCAGGCTGATCCGGACGTCGAGGCCGGCCGCGACGAGCCGGCTGATCGAGCCCATGACCCGGGTGGTGACGAGTTCCGCGGGGCCGCCGAGGCGCACGGGCCGGCTCTCCGTGCTCTCGCCGAAGTGGCGGCAGACGGCGGCGTTGATCTCGGCCATCGAGCTCTCGATCTCGTGCGCGAGCGCCTTGCCCTCGGCCGTCGGTGTCGCGCCCTGCGGCGTGCGGTGGAACAGCGGCTTGCCCAGCTCGTTCTCCAGACCGCGGATCTGCTGCGTCACGGCCGGCTGGGTCAGGCCGAGTTGTCGCGCGGCCTTCGTGAACGAGCCCGTATGGCACACGGCGACAAAGGTTTGCAACCATCCCAACTGCATATGCGTACCGGCCCCCCAACCGGATGCCGGCCGGCACGCGTCCCCATCGCGCGCACTACAGCCCAGCATTTTCGAGCCTACCTTCCTCCGCCGCGGGGGTGCGGGACCCAATTTCAAGACATCGCAAAATGCAAAAGTCGCACCGACAGGTCCGTTTGCGCGGACCTGTCGGTACGGGCGGTGGCGCCGTCAGCCGGCGTGCTGGAGCAGCACCAGCTCGGCGACCTTCGCGGCGGAGGCCGGGTTCTGGCCGGTCACCAGGCGCGTGTCCGCCACGGCGTGCTCGGCGAAGTTCTCGGTCTTGGTGAACTTGGCGCCGCGCTCGGTCAGTGCCGTCTCCAGGGCGAAGGGCACGACGTCGGTCAGCCCGACGGCGGCCTCCTCCGCGTCGGTGAACGAGGAGACCTGCTTGCCCGCGACCAGGTGGGACCCGTCCGACAGGGTGAGGTTGACCAGGGCCGCCGGCCCGTGGCAGACCGCGGCGACGATGCCGCCGCGCTCGTACACCCCGGCGGCGAGCCGGGCCAGCGCGGTCGCGCCGGGGAAGTCCCACATGGTGCCGTGGCCGCCCGCGAAGTAGACGGCGTCGTAGTCGGCGGCGTCGAGGGCCTCGGCGGCGGGGGTGGCCGACAGCGCCTCCTCGTGCTCGGCGAGGAACCGCTCGGTCACGGTGTCGCCGGGCTTCACCCCGTCCCGCGGGGGCCGGCCGCCTGCGACGGAGACGAAGGCGACGTCCCAGCCCGCGGCCCGGAAGACCTCGGCGGGGTGGGCGACCTCGGGGACGTAGAAACCGGTGGCGCGGCCGGTGTCGCCGAGCCGGCCGTGCGAGGTGAGGGCGAAGAGAACCTTGGGCATGGTGAATCCTCCGGATGGGTGGACCGAGTCTGATGGGGCGGATGAGTGAGGTGGGGCGGGGCGGGTGAGTCGTCAGGCTTCGAGCGAGGCGAGTTCCGGCAGGTAGACCCGCCGTTGCCGGCGGGCCACGGCCCGCTCGACGTGCTCGGGCGTGTGGTAGCCCCACCACGCCCACAGGCTGGTGGCGCCCGTGTCGCGCACGGCGAGCGCGTTGGTGATGTGGTCGTCGATGAACGTCACCGCGTCCGGCGGCAGCCCGTCGGTCTCGGCGATCCGGCGCACCGCCGTCCGCTTGTCGGAGCATCCGCCGACGACCTGCGCCACGGTGACGTCGAGCCCGTGGTGGGCGAGGATCTCCCACACGCTCCGTGCGTCCTTCGCCGTGACGATCGAGGTGCCCCGGCCCCGGTGGCGGTGGAGCAGGTCCGCGATGCCCGGGTAGAGCGTGTGCAGGGCGAGCCACTCCTCGCGCCGCCGCTCCCGCAGCGCGCCCCGCACCTCGGTCGCGCCCTTGACCAGGGCGGCGAGCCGGGCCGGCGGGACGCGGGCCGCCAGGGCCTCGTAGTCGGCGAGGCCGCGTACCTCACCGGCGGCCGGATCGCGGGCGACCATGAAGTCGCCCAGGGTCCTGGCGTAGGTGCGGACCGTGCGGAAGCGGGCGACGAACGCGGCCGGGAGGGCCTCCGCCAGCGCGGCGACCGGCCGGTCCGCGACGGTGTCCGGGTCCTGGTCGGCGTAGTACGTGACCACGGCGCACTCGGTGAAGGCGTCCGCGATGACGCCGTCGAAGTCGAGTATCAGCAAGGTGCCTCCTCAGGGCTGCGCGCCGGCCGCGGCCGGCCACCGGGGCGGCCGCGGCGGGCGGGGCGGGCGGGCCAGGCGTTCAGGCCGCGGTCGCCCGCTTCGCGGCGACGGTCGCGAAGACCTGCTGCATGAACCGGCCGACGTAGGCGTAGTACGAGCAGGTGATGATGTGGCCGTCGACGATGACGTCGGAGTCGACGACGTCGGCGCCCGCGTTGATGACGTCGTCGCGCAGGCCGATGTACGCACAGGCGCGGCGGCCCTTGAGGACACCGGCGGAGACCATGATCCAGGGGCCGTGGCAGAGGCCCGCCACGACCTTCTCGCGGGCGTCCATGGCGCGCAGGAAGTCGAGGACGTGGGCGTCCTGGCGGACCCGGTCGGGCGCCTCGTGGCCGCCGGTGAGGATCACCGCGTCGTAGGCGTCGGCGTCGAGCTCCTGGAAGGCGACGAGCGGCTTGGCGGTCTTGTCCATGGGCAGCGGGACGCCGTACTTGCCGACGACGTCGGCGCCGTTCTTGGTGGCCACGTCCACGTGCCAGCCCTCTTCGAGGAGCCGGTAGTAGGTGTAGACGACGTCGTGGTCCTGGAATCCGGGGCCGGTGATGATGACGGCACTGGGCATGGGTGTGCTCCTTGTCTGCGGCTGCGACTGCGACTGCGACTGCATCTGCATCTGTGTCTGCGTGCGTTCTGAGATGGGCGGGACGACGTGCCGTCAGCCGCGCGCGAGCGAGAGGTAGTACTGGTCGAGCGAGGGCCGCCGGCCGTCGCCCTGTGCCGGGGCGAGGATGTCGACCTCGCCGGTGACCACGCCGGTCAGACCGAGCGGGATGTGGAACAGGTCCTGTTCCTGGCGCCGGTAGAAGATGTCCGCGCCGGCCCGGATGGAGAAGGCGAACTCCTTCTCCGGAGAGGCGTCCCGCAGCCGCGCCTGCGGCAGATAGGTGACCGGGCGGGCCGGCAGGTCGGGCGCCTCGGCGTGCTCGCTCTCGTACGCCGTCCCCTGGCGGTCGTAGTCGTCGCGCAGCCGGATCAGGTCGAACTTGTTGCGCGGGGCCTCGACCTCGACCAGCCACAGCGGTCCGGGCCCCAGGCTCCGCGAGGAGTGGAAGGCGCCGCCGCCGATCCGCAGGACCGATCCGGTGCTCACCGGGACACTGCCGGTCAGGGTGTCCGTGACGCCCTCACCGGCGAGGCAGAGCAGATAGGTCAGCTTGCGCGGGTGCACATGCATCGACGTGGACTCGCCCGCGTCGATCCTCAGGTTCCAGACGTCGATGAAGTCGTCGACGTAGACCCGGTATTCCATTCCCCAGGGCTTGGGGATGATCTCGTTGAGATGCCCGTCGCCGTCCAGGCTCTCGTTCCCGATCCGCGATCCCTTGCGGACGACCTCGTTCAGTGCGGCGAAATCCCTGGGCCCCGGATCTATCCGGGTCGCCGTTTCGGCACCCCGATTTCCGTTCTGGGTCTTGTTCCGTGTCTTGTTCTGCGTCAGCTCAGACATGTCGATCCCCCAATCGAGCAGTTGAGTTGTCGAGCCGTCGTGTCGTTCCGGCTCGGAATGGACATTAGACACACCGGCACCTGCGACGCGAATAGTCGGCGCCACAGTCCCCGATAACGATCAGCGGGGCCCCACGAAACTAATGCCCCTCCCCCGATCGCTTATTTGAACGGGCCCGGGGGCCGTTGGCAGGCTTTCCGTACCGACACGAAGGGGGAGCAGCTGTGAGTACACGTGGATCCACGGCCGGCGCGCCGGGCCGGATCGAGTCCCGGGGCCGGATCGAGTCGCCGGTCCAGATCGACTCCATCGCCGTCCTGGGGTACGAGGCGTGTTCGGAGCAGGACACGATCACCCCGCTGGAGATCTTCAAGGGCACGGCCATGGTGACCAGCGGGCAGATCGCGCCCTGGCAGCGGGAGGCCGCCGACCGCGAGCTCGACGTGCGCCTGGTCGCCCTGGAGCCCGGGGTGATCAAGATGCAGATGGGCACGAACGTCGTGGCCGACGCGGTCCTCGGCGACGACGACCTGTACGACATCCTCTACATCCCCGGCGGCGTCGGCTCGGGCGCGCTGCTCACCGACGACCGGGTGCACAAGCTGATCCGCCGGCACCACGAGGCCGGCCGGATCATCGCGGCGAACTGCTCGGGCGTGGGCGTCGTCGCCCGCTCCGGGATCGTCAACGACGAGACCCTGACCTGCGTGGCGGCCGTCGCCCGCGGGCTGCGCGAGGACGGCTTCAACGTGCCGGTGGCCCGCCGCATGTGGATCGGCGACACGGCCTCGCGGCTGTGGACGTTCACCGGCTCGTACGGCGTGAACGGCGGCGCGGTGGCCATGGTGGCGCACTACTTCGGCCGCGAGGTCGGCACGATCGTCTCGATGATGTTCGACACCATCGGGGGCATCGGCGACGTGATCTTCGAGGAGACCGGCCCCGAGTTCTACCAGCACCCCGAACTGGAGGAGTCCTTCCAGGACTTCTTCCAGCCGATGCTCTACCCGCCGCGCGACGACGCCGCCCAGGCCTGAGCATCCGGGAGCCTTCGATGCCCACACCGGTCGAGCTCCGGGACCTCGTCTGGATCCGCGGAGCGCTCCAGACGGCGATCGCCCTGGAGCACGCCACCATGCCCCTGTACTGCGCCGCCATGTACTCCCTTGAGGTGCAGAACTATCCGTCGTACAACACCATCCGCAGCGTCCTGATGGAGGAGATGGTCCACATGGCCATCGCCGCCAACATGGTCGCCGCGCTCGGCGGCTCGCCCGCGATCAAGGGCCTGCGGCCGGCGTACGCGGGCCGTACGGGACTTCCCGGCGGGGTCGCCCCTGACCTGCGGCCGCGGCTCGCGAAGCTGTCTGGTCCCGCCCTTGAGGCGTTCATGCGCCTGGAGGCGCCGGACTTCCTGCTCAACTCGCGGCAGCGGGCGGCCGCGTACCCGACCATCGGCTCGTTCTACGCGGCGATCCGGGCGGCCATCGCCCACAACGCCCGCGCGGTCGAGGCGGCCGTGCGCCGGGGCGGGCCGTCCCACCAGGTCGGCGGGAACCTCGGCTACCGGACCTTCGAGCGGGACGACCCGGACCCGGTGGGCTCGTTCCTCGCCGCGCTCGACGTCATCACCGAGCAGGGCGAGGGCGGCGGCCGCGGCACCGTGGAGACGGCCGCCGAGGTCTTCCAGAAGGAGGGCTCGCACTACGCCCGGTTCGCCGAACTGCGGTACGGGCGGCGCTATCTGCCCCGGGAGGGGGTGCCGTTCGCGCGGGAGACGGAGCGGGAGTTCTTCACCGGCGAGGAGATCGCCTGGCCGGTCGTCGTCAACACCCTGGCGGTTCCGGCCGACGGGTACGAGGCGGTCCTCGCCCTCGATCCGCGCGGCCCCGACGTGCGCAAGGAACTCGACGCGTTCGACGAGGCCTACACCCAGATGATGACGGCGCTCGACGCCACCTGGAACGGTCCGGTGGAGATCTGGTGGCCGACGCTCGGCGCGGCGGTGACCCAGATGGACCAGATGCGGGTCCGTTCCTGTTTCACGATCATGCGCAACGAGATTCCGCGGCCGGTCGTCGGCCGGCTGCGGGAGCTCTATCCGGCCGAGTTCCGCGCCCTGGAACGCCACACCGATCTCGACGCGCCGGTCTTCTACGGGCCGCGCTTCCTCAACAACTCCGTGTGAGCCGAAAGGCGCCGGGGGAAACGGGATTCTCATGACATTCGCCAGCGACCGGGCCGGCGACCGGGCGGCCGATACCGTCCGGCGTGCCAAGCCGAAGCCGACGCCGACACCGACACCGACACCGACACCGACACCGAACAGGCGGCTCCTTTTCACTGGAATCGCCGCGGGCAATTTCCTCGTCCTGCTCGACACCTCCATTCTCAATGTGGCGCTGCCCGACGTCCGTTCGGATCTGGGGGCGAGTGCCGCGGCCCTGCCCTGGACGGTCGACGCGTACACGATCGTCTTCGCCGGGCTGCTCCTCGCCTCCGGCGCGGTCGCCGACCGCTTCGGCGCCCGGAGCGTCTACCGGGGGGCGCTGCTCGCCTTCGGTGTCCTGTCGCTGGTCTGCGCCGCGGCCCCGGGCGCCGCCTTCCTGATCGGCGGACGGGCGCTGCTCGGGGTCGCGGCGGCCGGGATGGTGCCGGCGTCCCTGGCGCTGCTCGCCGGTCTGTACGCCGATCCGGGCGAGCGCGCGAAGGCGATCGGCGTCTGGGCGGCCGTCTCCTCCACCGGTCTGATCGCGGGCCCCGTCCTCGGCGGCGCGCTGGTCGAACTGGGCGGCTGGCGGCTGGTGTTCCTGGTCAACCCGGTGCTCGTCCTGGGCACCCTGGTCGCCTCGCGGGGGATTGCCGCGGGCCGGCCGGACTCGGTCCGGGCGGTGGACCGGGCCGGTATCGCGCTCTCGGTCGTGGCGCTCGCGGCGCTCTCCTTCGGGCTCATCGACGCGGGGACCGAGGGGTGGGGGCGGCCGTGGCCGGTGCTCGCCCTGGTCATCGCGGCGGCGGCCTTCGCGGCGCTCTTCGCCGTGGAGCGCCGGGCGGCGGCGCCGATCCTGCCTGGCGCGCTGATGGGGCTGCCCCGGGTGCGGGCGGACATCGTCGCCGGGGCGATGGCCTCGTTCGTCTTCTACGGCGTCCTGTACGCGCTGACGCAGTGGATGGTGAACGAGCGCGGCATGTCGGCCCTGGAGACGGGCGCGGCCTTCCTGCCCATGACCCTGCCGATGTGCGTCATGCCGCTGGTCACCGGGCGTCTGGTGGCACGGATCGGGGCCCGGCGGGTGATCCTCGCCGGTCTGGTCCTGACGACGGCGGCGGGCGCGGTGCTCGCGTTCGCCTCCGACGAGGTGCCGCTCGCCCTGGTCATCGCGGCGCAGGTGACGCTCTCGTTCGGCGCCACGCTCGCGATTCCGGCGGCCACCGCGGACATGGCCATCGCGGCGCCGAAGGAGCTCGCGGCCACCGCCCAGGGCGCCTTCAACGCGGGCCGGCAGGCAGGCAGCGCGCTCGGCGTCGCCGCCCTCGCGCCGCTGACCACGCTGGGGACCTCGGGCGTGGTGCTCGCCTGCGGCGGGCTGCTCGCCCTGCTGCTCGTGGCGGTGGTGCGGCCGTCCGCACCGACGACCACGTGACGCCGGCGGCGACCGCCTGAGGCCGGGCAGCCGCCTGACGTCGGCCGCGAGCCGCGCCCTTCCACCCCTCCACTTCACGTATCTGGGACAGGAGTCTTCCGTGACGATCACCGCGACCGCCCGGCAGCTGGTCAAGCCGGGCTGCGAGAGCCGCCTCGACGCGCTCATGACCGACCTGGAACGCAACATCCGTGCCCACGAGCCCGGTTGTCTGCGGTTCGACTACGTCGTCTCCGCCGACCGGCCGGGCGAGCGCCTGGTCATCGAGGAGTACGCGGACGAGGCCGCCCTCGAGTTCCACAAGCACACCCCGTACCTGGCCGAGTTCATCCCTCAGCTCCTCGACTGCCTGACGGAGCCGCCGCTCCTGGAGTCCTTCCGGCCGGCCGACGGACGGCCCGCGCTGCCCGAGTCCGCCTTCCACATCGGCGTCGTCGTGCCCGACCTGGCCGAGGCCACCGAGCTCTACTCGTCCTGGTTCGGCATCGAGTTCGCCGAGCCGGCCACCTTCGAGATCCCGTACCTGGAGCAGGGCGGGCAGGGCGGCCCCGCCCGGATGACGGCCGTCTTCTCCCGTACGTCGTACCCGCAGTACGAGCTGATCCAGGCGGACGGGGACGGCATCACGTCCCTGGAGCACGCGGGGAAGGTCCTGTACTACGGGGTCTGGGAGGCCGACATGGCGGCGCGGGTGAAGAAGCTGGAGGCCGAGGGCGTCGGCATCGACGCGTACTTCCGCCCCGGCCCCGGCGAGACCCCGTTCGCGGTCATCACCGCGCCGGACCTCCAGGGCGTACGGGTCGAGTACGTCGGCCTGGAGGACCGCCCGGCCATGGACGAGTGGGTGGCCACGGGCCGCTATCCGGGGCTCTCCGGCCGGTAGGGCGGCGCCGGATGTCCTTCTACCACGTGGGGTTCGCCGTACCCGATCTCGCGGCGGCGATGCGCGAACTGCGGGCCGCCGCCGGGATCGGGTGGGCGGAGCCCCGGTCCGGCCGGATCGGGGAGTGGGAGTACCGGATCGTGTTCAGCCGCCCGGGCCCGCCGTTCGTCGAGCTGATCGAGGCGGTGGGCCCGGGCGGTCCGTGGGACGCCTCGGACGGCCCGCGCTTCCACCATCTGGGGTTCTGGTCCGAGGACGCCGAGGCCGGTTCGCGGCGCCTGTCCGAGGGGGGATTTCCGGTCGAGTTCTCGGGTTGCCCCTTCGGCCGGCCGTACGTCTACCACCATCTGAAGGGCCTCGGGGCGCACGTCGAGCTCGTGGACGCCGCTCTCCAGGCCGGCTTCCTGGCCACCTGGCAGCCTGGCGGCCCGCCGATGCCGGCCCTGCCCGAGCCCGTACGGGAACCCGTACTGGAGCCCGTACAGACACAGGCACCCGTACGGGAACCCGTACGAGAAGCACCGCACGCACCACAAGCACCACAAGCACCACGAGCACCGCGAGCAGCACGGAAACAGGAGGATCCATGACCACCACGGACACCACCGGGGCGCCCGTCACCCTGATCACCGGCGGGTCGACCGGGATCGGCGCCGAGACCGTGCGCCGGCTGCTCAAGGCGGGGCACCGGGTCGCCGCCACCGGCCGGGACGCGGGCAAGCTGGAGCGGTTCGCGGCCTCCCTCGGCACCCCGCGCGATTTGCTGCTCCTGCCCGGTGACGCGGCCGACGAGACGGCGGTGGACGGTGCGGTACGGGCCGCGGTGGAGCGGTTCGGGCGCCTCGACCATGTCGTCGCGAACGCCGGGTACTCCACGCACGCGTCGGTCGCGGACGGGGACCCGGAGGCGATGCGGTCGATGCTCCTGACCAACGTCCTCGGCCCGACGCTGCTGATCCGGGCGGCCCTTGAGGAGCTGAAAAGGTCCCGCGGCCGGATCGTCCTCCTTGGCTCGGTCGCCGGCCTCAAGTACGGCCCGGGGAACTTCTACTCGGTCACCAAGTGGGCGGTGCACGCCCTCGCCGAGAACACCCGGATGCTGGTGACGGAGTCGGGCGTGGGCGTGAGCCTGATCGCGCCGGGCAAGGTCGACACCCCGTTCTGGGACTCCCGCGGCGGCACTCCGCCGGGCCCGGCCCTGACGGCCGAGCACGTCGCCGACGCGATCCTGTGGGTGCTCGGGCAGCCGGAGGGCGTCGACGTCACCACCGTCACGGTCCGCCCGACCGGCCAGGTCAACTGAGCCGCCGGACAGGCCCTAGGGGCCCCGACGCCCGGAATTCACCGTGGCCGGGGCCCCTACGCGTATGTCCCCTAGGGCAGCAGGCCCTGCGCCAGCGGCCCCGCCACCGGCAGGTCCGCGAGCGCTCCGCCCTTCGTCACCAGGTCGGTCACCATGGTCGTGCCGACCGGCTTGAAGTCGGCGACCTGAGTGCCGAGGCCGTTGTCGAGCGGGTCCACCCCGGTGTTGGCCAGCGGGTCGATCTGGAGCTGGGTCAGCGGCTTCACGCCCTGGCCGACGCCCTCCAGGGCGGCGGCGCCGTCCGTCTTGGTCAGGCTGTCCAGCGGGAGGGGCACGCCCAGACCGTCGGCGGCCTGGGCCGCGGCGCCCGCGCCGAGCAGGGCGGCGCCGGCCGCCGTCACGGTGAGTCCGGCCTTCAGCAGGGCGCTGCGCCGGGAGGAACGGGGAGCGGCGTGACTCGCCATGAGGGGGGATCCTTCCGAAGGGTGGTCGGGCGGGCACCGACAGTAGTGGAGGTGTGATGCTGGATACCAACGGGTCACCGCGGGGGTCCCCCGATGGGGGAATGGTTCACACTGGTGTCCCGTGAGTTCCCAACCGATCCCGACCCGGGTCGTCCTGCTCGCGGGCCCCTCCGGCTCCGGCAAGTCGTCCCTCGCCGCCCGCACCGGCCTGCCGGTCCTGCGCCTCGACGACTTCTACAAGGAGGGCGACGACCCCTCCCTCCCCTGCGTCGAGGGCAGCTCCGACATCGACTGGGACTCGCCGCTCTCCTGGGACGCGGACGCGGCCGTCGCGGCGATCGTGCAGCTGTGCCGTACGGGACGGACCGACGTGCCGGTGTACGACATCGCCACCAGCTCCCGGACCGATCACGAGGTCCTCGACATCGAGCGCACGCCGCTGTTCGTGGCGGAGGGCATCTTCGCCGCCGACATCGTGGACCGCTGCCGCGAGCTCGGTGTGCTCGCCGACGCGCTGTGTCTGCGCGGCCGGCCCTCGACGACCTTCCGCCGCCGGCTGCTCCGCGACCTCAAGGAGGGCCGCAAGTCGGTGCCGTTCCTGCTGCGCCGCGGCTGGCGTCTGATGCGCGCCGAGCGTTCGATCGTGGCCCGCCAGACCGCCCTGGGCGCCCACCCGTGTGCCAAGGACGAGGCCCTGGGCCGGCTCGCCGCGGCAGCGGCGGGCCGCTGCCGCACGCCGGCAGCGCGCTGAGGAGTCGCGGGCGATCGTCCCGCCGGGCGAAGCTTCGCCGGGCAGGCACCACCCTGACGCACGCCGAGGCGACGCGGGCCGCCGTTCCGCCGGGCGAAGCCCCGCCGGACAGGCACCACCCCGCGCCGGCGGCGCGCTGAGCGGCCGCGGGCCATCGCTCCGCCGGGCGAAACCCCGCCGGACAGGCACCACCCCGACGCACGCCGAGGCGACGCAGGCCATCGCTCCGCCGGGCGAAACCCCGCCGGACAGGCACCACCCCGACGCACGCCGAGGCGACGCAGGCCATCGCTCCGCCAGGCGAAACCCCGCCGGACAGGCACCACCCCGACGCACGCCGAGGCGACGCAGGCCATCGCTCCGCCAGGCGAAGCCCTGGCGGGCGGGCGCAGCCCTCCGGCCGGCCGGCACCAGGAGCCCGTTCACCTCCCGCGCCGCGCGCGCCCACGCACCCGCGCACAACGCGCCGAGGGCCGGGCAGGATCCCCCGATCCTGCCCGGCCCTCGCCGGTTCCCCCGTGCCCCGTACCCCCGTACGGTCCCCCGTGTTCCCCGTTCCCCCCCGTATTTCCCCCGTGTGCCCTCAGGCGACGAGCTCGCCGAAGGACTCCTCCTCGTCACGGCCGAAGCTCAGCACCTCGTCCTCGCGCAGTCGCCGCAGCGAGCGCCAGATGCTCGACTTCACCGTGCCGACACTGATGTCCAGGATCTCCGCGATCTCCGGATCGGTCCGGCCCTCGTAGTAGCGCAGCACCAGCATCGTGCGCTGCAGCTCGGGCAGCCGGGCCAGGGCCTGCCACAGGACCGCGCGCAGCTCGGTGCCGCGCATCGCGTCCGTCTCGCCCACCGTCTCCGGGAGCTCCTCGGTCGGGTACTCGTTGAGCTTGCGCCGGCGCCAGGCGCTGATGTGCAGGTTCGTCATCGTGCGGCGCAGGTAGCCGCCGACCGCGGCCTTGTCGCTGATCCGGTCCCAGGCGCGGTACGTGGAGAACAGCGCGCTCTGGAGCAGGTCCTCGGCCTCGAAACGGTCACCGGTCAGGTGGTAGGCGGTGGCGTACAGGGAGGCCCGGCGCTCCTGGACGTAGGCCGTGAACTCGGCCTCCGAGCAGGAACGCTCCCCCGTGACCTCCCCGTACGCCGCTCCCCCGTCAGCCACGGCGACCATGTACGGCGCCTTGTGCTGACGCCCGACGCTGCGAGCGCACCCCCGCCCGCCCGCTACGCCGGACTTCTCGGTGTTCCGCGTGACGTCGTGGAGACGCGTGACAACTGCGCTTGAGGTGGTGCTGTGCAGTGCGTTCATCTCGCGCCCCCCGTCGGTCGGAATCCGTAGGCCCTTGGTGCAGGTCCTTGATGGGGAAAAGCCTGCCCGGCGCACTTCATCGCGGTGTCCGCCGACTGTCACAGGCGTGTCACAGGCGGGGGCGGCACGGAGACGTGACTGGACGCCGGTCACGAACGGGCGGAGTCCGGCGGAAGTCCCGTCGGAGTCCGGTCGGAGTCCGGTCGGACTCCGCCGGCTGGACGGTCCCACCCGAACGGCCGGAGTCCGCCGGTCGGACAGTCCGACCCGGACGGTCGAACTCGGACGGTCGCATACGACAGAATGAGGCCGTGCCTTTCCTGTTGCTGATCGAGGACGACGACGCCATCCGCACGGCCCTCGAACTCTCCCTGTCACGCCAGGGCCACCGTGTGGCCACCGCGGCGACGGGTGAGGACGGCCTGAAGCTGCTCAAGGAACAGCGGCCGGACCTGGTCGTGCTGGACGTGATGCTGCCCGGCATCGACGGTTTCGAGGTGTGCCGCCGCATCCGGCGCACGGACCAGTTGCCGATCATCCTGCTGACGGCCCGCAGCGACGACATCGACGTGGTCGTGGGCCTGGAGTCCGGTGCCGACGACTACGTCGTGAAGCCCGTGCAGGGCAGGGTGCTCGACGCCCGGATCCGCGCCGTGCTGCGCCGCGGCGAGCGCGAGGCCACCGACTCGGCCACCTTCGGCTCGCTGGTCATCGACCGCTCCGCGATGACGGTGACCAAGAACGGCGAGGACCTCCAGCTCACCCCGACCGAGCTGCGGCTGCTCCTGGAGCTGAGCCGGCGGCCCGGACAGGCCCTGTCGCGGCAGCAGTTGCTGCGCCTGGTCTGGGAACACGACTACCTGGGCGACTCGCGCCTGGTCGACGCCTGTGTGCAGCGGCTGCGCGCCAAGGTCGAGGACGTGCCGTCCTCGCCGACCCTGATCCGTACCGTACGAGGTGTGGGCTACCGGCTGGACGTCCCTGCGTGAGCAAAGGAATCATCACGGCGCTCCGCTTCACCAGTCTGCGGCTCCGCCTCGTCGTCGTCTTCGCCCTGGTCGCGCTCACCGCGGCCGTGTCGGCCTCCGGCATCGCGTACTGGCTCAACCGCGAGGCCGTGCTCAAGCGCACCCAGGACGGGGCGCTCAACGACTTCCGGTCCGAGATGCAGAACCGGGCGGCGACGCTGCCGCTGCGGCCCACCCAGGAGGAGCTGCGGCGCACCGCCGAGCAGATGGCGGCCGGCAGCGCGGGCTACAGCGTGCTGCTCATAGGCGAGCGGGCGGCGGGCAAGCCGATCGTCGGCGCCTCCGACCCGGACACCTTCACCCTCGCCGACGTGCCGCAGTCGCTGCAGACGGCCGTGTCGACCGAGCGGACGCTGACCGACGCCAATCCGTACCGCTACCACCTGGTGTGGCAGCGCACCCAGCGCGGCTCCACGCCGTATCTGGTGGGCGGGACGAAAATCGACGGCGGCGGGCCGACCGGCTACATGTTCAAGTCGCTCGCCGCGGAGAAGGCCGACCTCAACTCGCTGTCCTGGTCGCTCGGCATCGCCACCGGTCTCGCGGTGATCGGCTCGGTGCTGCTCGCACAGGTCGCGGCGACCACCGTGCTCCGCCCGGTGCACCGGCTCGGCGAGGCGGCCCGGCAGCTCGGCGAGGGCAAGCTCGACACCCGGCTCCGCGTCTCCGGGGCCGACGAACTCGCCGACCTCTCCCGTACGTTCAACAGCGCGGCCGAGTCGCTGCAGAAGAAGGTCGCGGACATGAGCGCGCGGGAGGAGGCCAGCCGCCGCTTCGTCGCCGACATGTCGCACGAGCTGCGCACCCCGCTGACCGCGCTGACCGCCGTGACCGAGGTCCTGGAGGACGAGCAGGACGGCCTCGACCCGATGATCGCCCCGGCGGTCGCGCTCGTCGTCAGCGAGACACGGCGGCTCAACGACCTGGTGGAGAACCTGATGGAGGTGACCCGCTTCGACGCGGGCACCGCGCGTCTGGTCCTGGACGACGTGGACATCGCCGACCAGATCACCGCCTGCATCGACGCCCGCGCGTGGCTCGACGCCGTCGACCTGGACGCCGAGCGCGGCATCGTGGCCCGGCTCGACCCGCGCCGCCTGGACGTCGTCCTCGCCAACCTGATCGGCAACGCGCTCAAGCACGGCGGTTCGCCGGTGCGCGTGTCGGTACGGACGGAGGCCACGGAGGCGGGTGGCGAGGAGCTGGTGATCGCCGTGCGCGACCACGGGCCCGGCATCCCGGCGGAGGTCCTGCCGCATGTCTTCGACCGCTTCTACAAGGCCAGCGCCTCGCGCCCGCGGTCGGACGGCAGCGGTCTCGGCCTGTCCATCGCCATGGAGAACGCGCTGATCCACGGCGGTTCGATCACGGCCGCCAACTCCACGGACGCGGACGGTGTGGTGGACGGCGCGGTGTTCGTGCTCCGGCTGCCCCGGGGCGAGGTGGAGGAGAGTTGAGACGTCGGGGTACGTATCCGCGCCGGCCGGGGCCGCTGGTCCTGGGCGCCGCCGCCGTGCTGCTCGCGGGCCTGGTCACGGGCTGTGGCATCCGTACGACCTCGGTGCCGGTCGACGCGGGCGCGGCGCCCTCCCGGGTGCCGTGCGCCGTGCCGGGTTCGCCCTCCGAGACCGGGGTGCAGAGCGGGGTGCCGCTGCATGTCTACCTGCTGTGCGGGGCGCAGTTGGAGGCGGTTGAGCGGCGCTCGCCGCTGCCCGAGGAGAAGGCGGCGGGCGACCCGGTGCGCACCGCGTCCGCGCTGCTCGCCGAGCTGGCGACCGAGCCCTCGGACGAGGAGCGGCGGGCCGGGTTCGGCACGGCGGTGAAGGGCCCGCTGGTGGTGACCGCGCCCCGCAAGGGCGACCCGGCGGGCACGCTGCGCCTCAGCCGCCAGCCGGAGGACCTCCCGCCGACGGCCCTCGCCCAGATCGTGTGCACCTTCGCGGAGAGCACGGCGGGCGAGCCGGAGACCGCCGCGTCCGGCGCCGACTCGGTGATCCTGGGCGGCCCGGGCCCGTACCAGCCACGCCGCTACACCTGCACGAACGCCCTGAAGGAACGCCCGGAGACAGCGGTCCCGTCGACCCCGGCATCCTGACGGGGCGCCGCTCTGGGCACCTGGCAGGCGGCCCGGCCCGCCCTGGCCCGGCCGACCGCGGACGTCGCCGCCGACGCCCTGTCGTGCCCGGCGGGCACGGGCCCGCGGCGCGGGCGGCGTCGCCGGCTGCGGCCCCGGCCTGACCCTGCCTGCTCCGGGCCCTCCAGGCCGGCACGGACCCGGGCCGGCCACGCGGCTCTCCCGGCCCGCCGCCCGCACGGGCCTGCGGCGCGGGCGGCCGTCGCCGGCTGCGTCCATGCCCGGCCGGCGGGGCGGTCTCTCCGCCAGTACGTCGGGCTGACCCCGGGCGGCCCGGAGGGCCGCCACGGGCGGCGCTTCCGCGGACAGCCCGCCCCGCCCCCGCTCGCTCCCGGCTCGCCGCTCCTGCGGGCCGACGGCGGCCGTCGTCGGCTGCGGCCCCGGGCGACTCTGTCGTCTGCGTCACCCGTTCGCACCCCGGCGGAACCGATTCCGCCGGGGTGCGCGTCTTGGGGGGCGTGCAGCGTCAAGGTTCGGGCGGGTCGGGCAGTTCCGGTGGCAGTGTCGCCGTGGTCGTACGCGTGGTGGGGTTCGGTCTTCTCCTCGCGCATCTGCTGCTCGTCGCCTGGGTGACGCTCCGGCCGCGCGACGTGGCCTGGGTGACCGCGCCCAATCTGACCCCGCTGGCCGGGATCCGGGCGGATCTGGCGCTCGGGCCGGCCGAAGCGGTCCGGCGGATCGGCGACGGGCTGCTGCTCCTGGCCCCGCTGGGGCTGCTGCTCCCGATGGCCGACGGGCGGCTCACCGTCTCGCCGTGGGCCTCGCTGGCCCGGACCACGGCGGCCGGGGCGCTGGTGTCGCTCGCGATCGAGCTGTTGCAGACGGCCGTGCCGGGGCAGGTCGTCGACGTGGACTCCGTACTCCTGAACACGACCGGCGTCGCGCTCGCGCATCTGCTGTGCGTGCCCGCCGGACGGGCCCGGCTGCGGCGCGGGACGCGTGGCGGCGGCCGACGGTCCGAGGGCCGGGCGGCCGGCTCCTCCGCCACCCCGGGCGCGGGCCCGGCCTCCTCCTCGGGGAGGACCCCCAGGGTCAGTTCTCAGGGGGCGACCCCGACGATTCCCAGGGTCGGGATCGCCCCGTAGAGGGAGGCTTTGTCCGAGCGTTGGGCGGCACCATGGAGTCATCGGGAGCCGGAGAGACCGGACCCCGGAACCAGCAGACGAAGGAGCCCACCATGGCCGCGATTGTCCGCCCCCGCGAAGGTCGCATGCTCGGCGGAGTGTGCGCGGCGCTGGCGAGGCGCTTCGGCATCTCCACGACGACGATGCGTGTGATCTTCCTGGCCTCGTGCCTGCTGCCCGGGCCGCAGTTCCTGCTCTACCTGGCGCTCTGGGTGCTGCTGCCGGGCGAGAAGACGGCGAGCACGGCCTGGTAGGCCTGGTAGCAGGCAGCAGGTAGCAGGGCAGCGGCGGCTCGATCCGTACGCGTACGCCGAAGGGGCGCCCATCCGGTCCGGGTGGGCGCCCCTTCGGCGTACGTACGGAGCCGCTTACAGCGGCAGGCCCAGGCCGCCGAGCGGGAGGCCGCCCAGGCCGCCGACCGGGAGGCCTCCGAGCAGGCCGGCGGCCTGCCCGAGCGGGGTGGCGGCGAGGCCGCTCTGGGCGCCCTGCAGCGGGAGGTCGCCGGCCTGCTTCTGCACCTCGCCCGGGAGGTTCTGGGCCTGCTCGACGGCGCCCGGGAGGGTGTTGGCACCCTGCTCGACGCCGGTGCCGACGGCGGTCTCGCCGCCGGACAGCGCCTCGCCGGCGCCGGTCGGAAGCGTGGTGAGGTCGTCGCCGACCGGCAGGGTGCTCGTCACCAGGCCGAGCGCGTCGGGGCCGGCCGGCAGCGGGGCCGGGGCGGCGGAGGCCGTACCGGCGGCGACAGCGGCGAAGGCGGCACCGAGGGCGGCGACACCGAGCGTCTTGGCGGCAGACTGCTTCATCAGAGAATCTTCCTCAGGAAATTCGGAAGCGTCGGGAGCTTCGGGAAGCGGAACGGGGAACGGGGAACGCACAGGGAAATGCGGGGAGTGCAGAGAATGCGGGGTGGCTCAGCAAACTAGCCAGCGAACGTCCCGTCCGCAAACACCGAACGGCGGCCGGGCGTGGTGCGCCCAGCCGCCGCAGGCCGTGTCCCGAGGGCGGTGATCAGCCCTTCCGAGCCGAAGAGTCGCTGGTCGTGGCGGTCTGCTGGAACAGCCACTCGGACTTCAGTTCGGCATATCCGGGCTTGATGACGTCGTTGATCATCGCGAGTCGTTCATCGAAAGGAATGAACGCTGATTTCATCGCATTGACCGTGAACCACTGCATGTCGTCGAGCGTGTAGCCGAACGCCTCGACCAGGAATTCGAATTCCCGGCTCATGCTGGTGCCGCTCATCAGCCGGTTGTCCGTGTTGACCGTGGCCCGGAAGTGCAGCTTGCGCAGCAGCCCGATCGGGTGCTCCTTGTACGAGGTCGCGGCCCCGGTCTGCAGGTTGGAGGTCGGGCACATCTCCAGCGGGATGCGCTTGTCCCGGACGTACGCGGCGAGCCGGCCCAGCGTCACCGAGCCGTCGTCGGCGACCTCGATGTCGTCGATGATCCGCACACCGTGGCCGAGCCGGTCGGCGCCGCACCACTGGAGGGCCTGCCAGATCGACGGCAGGCCGAAGGCCTCGCCCGCGTGGATGGTGAAGTGGTTGTTCTCCCGCTTCAGGTACTCGAAGGCGTCGAGGTGGCGGGTGGGCGGGTAGCCGGCCTCCGCGCCCGCGATGTCGAAGCCGACGACGCCGGAGTCGCGGTAGCGGTTGGCGAGTTCGGCGATCTCCAGGGCGCGGGCCGCGTGCCGCATCGCGGTGAGCAGGGCGCCGACCCGGATCCGGTGCCCGGCGGCACGGGCCCGCCGCTCGCCCTCCCGGAAGCCCTCGTTGACCGCCTCGACGACCTCTTCGAGGGTGAGACCGCCCTCCAGATGCTGCTCGGGGGCGTACCGCACCTCGGCGTACACCACGCCGTCCTCGGCGAGGTCGACGGCACACTCGGCGGCGACCCGGAACAGGGCCTCGCGGGTCTGCATGACGGCGCAGGTGTGCGCGAACGTCTCCAGATAGCGCTCCAGAGAGCCGGAGTCGGCGGCCTCCCGGAACCAGATGCCGAGCTTGTCCGGCTCGGTCTCGGGAAGACTGTCATAGCCCTGCTCCTGGGCGAGTTCGATGATCGTGCCGGGGCGCAGCCCGCCGTCGAGGTGGTCGTGCAGCAGGACCTTCGGGGCGCGGCGGATCTGGTCCGCGGAGGGGGTGCTGGGGATCTGGCTCGTCATTGCCGCACTCTAGCCCCTACGCGCGTAGAGCGCGCCTCTTCGGCGCCGGGCGGGACCGCCGGATTTTCCGGTGCGGGCGGCGGATTCGTCGGCCTAACCTGCCGGTATGACGTCTGCCGTGCCCGGTCCCGCCGCATCCGATTCCGCGGATCCCGCCGCGACCGATTCTGGCGTGCCCGGGTCCGAACTGCGCCGCATCCACGCCTTCGTGTCCGCCTTCACCCGCCGGCAGGCGGCGCGGACGGCCGACTTCCCCGGCGGCTTCGCCGCGCTCGACGACGCGTACGCGCTGTCCCGGGGCAACAACCACCTCCTGGTCGACGGCCCGGCCGACCCCGCCGCCCTGCCCGCCCGCGCGGAGGAACTGCTCGGGCATCTGCCGCACCGGGCGGTGTACGTCCTCGGCGAGACGACGGCGGCCGCCTGCGCCGGGCCGCTGCTCGCCGCCGGGTACACCCGCTCGGACTGCGTCGTGATGGCCCGCACCGGCCCGGTGCCACCGCTCGGCGGCGCCCGCGAGGTGGATCTGCCCGCCCTGCGCGTACCGATGGCCGAGAGCTGGCGGCGCTTCCTGCCGGACGTGGAGGAGGAGGTCGTCACCACCCTCGTGGAACGCCGGGCGGCCCGCCGCCGGGGCGCCGACGACGTACGTTTCCTCGCCTCCCACGACGAGTTCGGCGAGGTCGCCTCCTGGGCCGACCTCTATCTCGACCCGGCCACGGGCCTCGCCCAGATCGAGGACCTGGTGACCGCGGAGTCCCATCTCGGCCAGGGCCACGCGGGCGTCGTCCTGGACACCGCCCTCCGCCTCGCCGCCCAGGCCGGCTGCCCGACCGTGTTCCTGCTCGCCTTCGCGGACAACTGGCCGCGGCACTGGTACGCGCGGCGCGGCTTCGTGCCGCTGGGCACGGTGGCCTGTTTCGAACGGGCGTCATAAATCCCGTACGGTCGAGGAACGTTCGGGATCCGGACGATACGTAACAGAGATCGCGCGTATGACTGCCGTACACCTCGCCTTCTGAGACTGTTCCGTCATGGCGCCATTTGCACTCGTGGGTACGACCAACTCCCGGACACCCCGGCTCGGTCGGCCCGTCGCAGCGACGACAGCGGTCACCGAGGCCGGCGGGGTGGTGTTGCTGCTGCCGGACGGGGAGACCGTGTCCGGGCGGGGCGCGTCGGCGCGGGCGCGTCTGGCGATGCTGCCGCTGGGGCGGCGGCTCGCGCGGGCGGGGCGCACGGACGGGCTCGTGGCGCACGTGGTGCGGTACCGGGGGCGCGGCTGGAACGGCGCGGACGCGCAGTTGGCGGAGGACGCCCGGTGGGCGGTCGCCGAGGCGGTACGGCGGTACGGCGACGTGCCGGTCTGCCTGGCCGGGCGCGGGATGGGGGCCCGGGCGGCGCTGCGCGCGGGCGGGCATCCGGCGGTGACGGCGGTGCTCGCGATCGCGCCGTGGCTTCCGGAGGAGGACCGGGCGGCCGAGCCCGAGCCGGTACGGCACCTGGTGGGGCGGCGGGTGTTGCTGGTGCACGGCACCAACGACGCCCGTACGGACCCGGAGTTGTCCTACCGCTTCGCCGAGCGGGCCAAGAAGTCCAACCGGGACACCTGCCGCTTCGAGGTGCACGCGGACGGGCACGCGCTGCGCCAGTACCAGGACGAAGTGCAAGCCCTGGCCGCGGACTTCGTCCTCTCGGCACTCTTCGCGCACCCCCAGAGCCGCCCGCTCGCCGACGCGATGGCGGCGCCGCCGCCGCTGGGCCTGCGGATGCCGCTGGCGGCGGGCTTCGGCACGGGCCGGTCGGGACGGTAGGCGGCGGGGGCCGGGGGGCTGGGACCTGGGCCCGCGGGCGGCCAGGGCCGGGCAGGCGCCCGGTTGGCCTCAAGCACGCGCGTGGCGGCGGCCTCCAGGCCGGTCCCGTACGGCGTACGGGGAGCCGCTGCGCCGCCCGGTAGACCTGGAGCGGGACCAGGAGCGCGCCCGCCGACGGGCCGGTCGCCCTGGCGAGCGCGGTCACCGGCCGCCCACGCCGCCGACGGGCCGGGCAGGTCACGCCACCGCCGGGCCGTCAGACCCGACCGGGCAGGGCACCAGATCGCCGCCGCCGGGGCGGGTTCGGCCGCCTGGCGGTCGGTTGCGCGCCCGACCGCCGTCACCACCGCCCCGCCGTCACTCCGGCAGCAGGCTGCCCCGTTTGCTCAGCAGGAACTTCTTGAAGGCGGCCACCGGCGGGGTGTCCGGGTGGCCGTCCAGCCATGCCACGCCGATCTCGCGTACGGCCCGGGGCGAGGTGACGCCGAGTTCCACCACGCCCGGGCGGGCGACGGCCGGCGGGGGGAGCAGCGCCACGCCCAGGCCCGCCGCGACCAGGCCGCGCAGCGTCTCCGCCTCCTCGCCCTCGAAGGCGACGCGCGGGGTGAAGCCGGCCCGGGCGCACAGGTCGTCGGTGATGCGGCGGAGCCCGTAACCCGGTTCGAGGGTCACGAAGGTCTCGTCGGCGGCCTCGGCGAGCCGGATGCGCTTGCGGGAGGCGAGCCGGTGGTCGTCGGGCACGACGAGCCGCAGGCGCTGCTCGTCGAGCCGGCGACCGACCAGGTCGGGCGCGTCGGGCACGGGCGAGGTGAGGCAGAGGTCGAGGTCGCCGGAGCGGAGGCGTTCGAGCATCGCCTCGCCGTAGTTCTGGACCAGGGTGAAGCGGATCCTGGGGTGGTCGACCCGGAAGGCCCGGATGAGGCCGGGCACGGTCTCGGAGCCCATGGTGTGCAGGAAGCCGAAGGCGACCCGGCCGGCGGTGGGGTCGGCGTCCGCGCGTACGGTGTCGGCGGCCCGCTCGACCTCGGCGAGGGCGCGGTCGGCGGCGGTGAGGAAGCGGCGCCCGGCCGCGGTGAGCGAGACCGTGCGGCCGCGGCGGGCGAACAGCGCGACGCCGAGGTCCTCTTCGAGCCGGACCATGGCCCGCGACAGGGTGGACTGCGGCACGCCCATCTCGGCCGCGGCCCTGGTCACGTGCTCGTGGCGGGCGACGGCGGCGAAGTACGCGAGGCGCGGCGCGAGCAGCAGTCCCATGTCTTCTTCGTTACTGTTCGATGACAGGCGAGCCTGTGACCTGTACTCATGCACCATGGGAACGATTACAGCAGTTCCGTGCATTGGACGCATGAAACGCGGCGTCCTACGTTCGAGGCATGCCTTCCGCCAGTACCAAGGCGGCCGCCACCCGCGCGGTCGCCGACCCGAGCATTGACCCCGCCGACTCCCGCCTCTCCCCCGGCCGACCCGGCTACCGCCGGATGAGCCTCGCGCTGTTCGCCGCCGGAGTGGCCACCTTCGCCCTCCTCTACTCCACCCAGGCCCTCCTCCCGGCCGTCTCGGCCGCGTTCGGCGCCACCGCGTCGGCGGCCTCGTGGACGGTCTCCGCCGCGACCGGCGCGCTCGCCCTGTGCGTCCTCCCCCTCAGCGCGCTCTCCGAGCGCTTCGGGCGCCGCTCGATGATGACGGCCTCGCTCGCCGTCGCGGTCGCGGTCGGCCTGCTCGTGCCGCTCGCGCCCGACCTGGAGACCCTCGTCGCGCTGCGCGCGGTGCAGGGCGCGGCGCTGGCCGGCGTACCGGCCTCGGCGATGGCCTTCCTGGCCGAGGAGGTGCGGCCGCGGGCGCTGGTCGCGGCGATCGGTCTGTTCGTGGCGGGCAACTCGATCGGCGGCATGAGCGGCCGGATCGTGACCGGCTGGGCCGCGCAGCTGTGGGGCTGGCGGGCCGGTCTGGCGGCGGTCGGCCTGATGGCGGCGGCGAGCGCACTCGCGTTCCGTCTCCTCATCCCGAAGGCGCGGCACTTCACGCCGGGCACCCTGAACCCGAAGGCGCTGGCCCGGACCGTGCGCGGGCACCTCGCGGATCCCCTGCTGGTCCGGCTCTACGCGATCGGCGCGCTGTTCATGACGGTGTTCGGCGCGGTGTACACGGTGATCGGCTACCGGCTCGTCGAGGCGCCGTTCTCGCTGCCGCAGGGCGTGGTCGGCTCGGTCTTCCTGGTCTACCTGGTCGGTACGGTCTCCTCGGCGGCGGCCGGCAAGCTGGTCGGGCGGCTCGGCCGGCGCGGGGCGCTGTACCTGGCGGTGTCGACGACGGCGGCCGGTCTGCTGCTCTCCCTCGCCGACACGCTGCCGGCGGTCCTGGCGGGCCTGGTCCTGATCACGGCGGGCTTCTTCGCCGGCCACGCGGTCGCCTCCTCCGCGGTGAGCCGTACGGCGAAGACGGGCCGCGCGCAGGCCTCGGCGCTGTACCAGTCCGCGTACTACCTGGGCAGCAGTGCGGGCGGCACGCTCGGCGCGGTCGCGTTCCACGCGGGCGGCTGGGCCGGCACGGTCGTGATCGGCCTGGTCGCGGTGCTCGGCGTCGTCTCGATCACGCTGTACGGGACGCACAGCGCGCGGGTCGAGGCCCGGCACAGTGCGCGGGTCGCGGCGGCCCGGCGGCCGCGGGTGGCCCGGGCCTGACGCCCGGGTCTGATCGCCTCCGGTGCCGGGCCCCGGCCTCCGGCGCCGGCACGCTCCGCGGTCGCACCGCAACCGTCCGCCCCCTTCGGTCGTCTTAAATGACAGGACTCTAGGGGGAGTTGACGATCATGAAGGCGATGGGAAGCACGGGGCGGAGGAGAGCCGGTATCGGCCTCGCGGTCACGTCCCTGGTGGTGCCGATGACGGTGGCCCTCGGCGCCGCCCCGGCGCAGGCCGCGTCGTACTGCAACACGACGACCGGCCCGTACCAGAAGCAGGTGGAGAAGTTCCTCGGCCGGACGGCCGACGGGCGCCAGTCGCTCGCCGACTGCCGGGCGATCCAGGCCTTCCAGGCCAAGCACGGGATCACCCCGACCGCCGGCTACGCCGGGGTGATCACCTGGCGCACGATGTCGACGATGCTCGCGCAGAAGGCGGCCGGGACCAACCCGAACAAGGACCGCAGGTGTCCGACGAACAAGGGCCGGATCGCCTGTGTCGACCTGACCCGGCAGCTCAGCTGGATCCAGGACGGCGCGCGCCTGAAGTACGGCCCGGTGCCGGTGCGCACCGGACGGGACGGCGCGGAGACCCGTACCGGCGCGAAGAAGATCTACTGGCGCAACATCAACCACTGGTCGACGATCTACCACGTCTCGATGCCGTACTCGCAGTTCTTCGACGGCGGGCAGGCCTTCCACTCGACCACCAAGTCCATGTGGAACCCGCCGGGTTCGGGCGGCTGCGTCAACATGCGTCCGGCGGACGCGAAGGCGTACTGGAACCTGCTCAGGAACGGTGACGACGTGTTCGTGTACGGCCGCAAGCCGGGCACCTGACCGGAACAGCTCACCGGAACAGCTCGCCGGAACAGCCCTCCGCTGTCAGTGCCACGCGATAGCTTCCCCTCATCGGTGCCGAACGGGCGCCGGTGAGGGCGAGCGGGGTGGACGCGATGGACCTGACGGCCGGCGACCTGAAGTCGGACGACCTCGAGAAGTACCGCACGGAGCTGACCGGTTACTGCTACCGGATGCTGGGCTCCGCCTTCGAGGCGGAGGACGCGGTGCAGGACACCATGGTGCGCGCCTGGCGCTCGCTCGGCTCCTTCGAGGGGCGTTCCTCCCTGCGGTCCTGGCTGTACCGGATCGCCACCAACGTGTGCCTGGACTCGCTGAACGCGGGGAACCGGCGGGCCCGGCCGATGGATCTGACCGACCCGACGCCGGTCGCGCAGGCCCGGCTGAACGAGCGGCCCGAGATCACGTGGCTGGAGCCGGTGCCGGACGGGCGGGTGCTGCCTTCGGTGGCGGACCCGGCGGAGACGGCGGTCTCGCGCGAGACGGTGCGGCTCGCCTTCGTGGCCGCGTTGCAGCACCTGCCGCCGAAGCAGCGGGCGGTGCTCATCCTGCGCGAGGTGCTCGCGTGGAAGGCGGCCGAGGTGGCCGAGCTGCTCGGGCTGACCGTCGCCTCGGTCAACAGCGCGCTGCAGCGGGCCAGGGCGACCATCGCCGAGCAGGCGCCGGCGGCCTCGGACGCGGCGGATCCGCTGGACGAGGAGCAGAAGGCGCTCCTGGAGCGTTACGTGGCGGCCTTCGAGGGCTACGACATGCAGGCCCTGACCGCCCTGCTCCACGAGGACGCGACGATGTCCATGCCGCCGTACGACCTGTGGCTGCGCGGCCACGAGGACATCGTGGGCTGGATGCTCGGCGTCGGCGAGGTGTGCCGCGGCTCGAAGCTGCTCCCGACCGTGGCGAACGGCCAGCCGGCCTTCGCGCACTACCACCCGGTCCCGGAGGGCGGGTATGCGCCGTGGGCGCTGATCGTGCTCCAGCTGCACGACGGCAAGGTCGGCGGGATGGACTTCTTCCTGGACACCAAGCGCTGGTTCCCGCTGTTCGACCTCCCGGAGGCGCTGCCGGCCTGACCCTTTTCCGTACCTCTTCCGTACGGCTCACAGCAGGTCGCCGAGCCCGACGAGCCCGAGCACGTCCCTCAGCTCGGGCCCGGCGCCCCGGAACTCCAGCCGGTGCCCGCGCCGCCGCGCGGCGAGCCGCACCCGCGCGAGGGCGTCCACGGCCCCGAGCCCGGCCCGCCCGAGCCCGCCGATCTCGCAGACGACGAGCGCGGGCTCGGCGGCTTCGAGCAGCGCGCAGAGGCGCCGTACGTCCTCCGGAGCGGGCCGCCCGGTGAGCCGCACTTCGATGGTGTGAGAGGTGTCCACACCAGGCAGACCGCCGCCGTACCCGGAACTCATCGCGGCGCGACGAGCGCGGGTACGGGCATGTCCCGCGGGCTGTCTCAGGCGATGCGGTCGAGCACGATCGGGTTCGGCGTGAACGCCGTGCCCGGCTCCGCGATGTCCCACGCGTCCGTCAGGGACTTGAGCGCGTAGTCGAACTTCTCCGGGGTGTCCGTGTGGAGGGTCAGCAGCGGCTGGCCCGCCGTGACCGTGTCGCCCGGCTTCGCGTGCAGTTCGACGCCCGCGCCGGCCTGCACCGGGTCCTCCTTGCGGGCGCGGCCGGCGCCGAGGCGCCAGGCGGCGATGCCGATGTCGTAGGCGTCGAGGCGGGTCAGGACGCCCGTCGACGGGGCGGTGACGACGTGCTGCTCGCGGGCGACCGGGAGGGTCGCGTCCGGGTCGCCGCCCTGGGCGGCGATCATTCGGCGCCAGACGTCCATCGCGGAGCCGTCGGCGAGGGCCTTCGCCGGGTCGGCGTCCTTGACGCCGGCCGCGTCGAGCATCTCGCGGGCGAGCGCGATCGTGAGGTCGACGACGTCCTGCGGGCCGCCGCCGGCCAGGACCTCGACCGACTCGCGCACTTCGAGGGCGTTGCCGGCGGTGAGGCCGAGCGGGGTGGACATGTCGGTGAGCAGCGCGACCGTCTTCACGCCGCTGTCGGTGCCGAGCGCCACCATCGTGGAGGCCAGCTCGCGCGCGTCCTCGATGTTCTTCATGAAGGCGCCGGTGCCGACCTTCACGTCCAGGACCAGCGAGCCGGTGCCCTCGGCGATCTTCTTCGACATGATGGAGGAGGCGATCAGCGGGATGGCCTCGACCGTGCCGGTGACGTCGCGCAGCGCGTAGAGCTTCTTGTCCGCCGGGGCGAGCCCGTCGCCCGCCGCGCAGATCACCGCGCCGGTGGTGTCCAGGACGTGCAGCATCTCCTCGTTGGAAAGCAGCGCGCGCCAGCCGGGGATGGACTCCAGCTTGTCGAGGGTGCCGCCGGTGTGGCCGAGGCCGCGGCCGGAGAGCTGCGGGACGGCCGCGCCGCACGCGGCGACCAGCGGGGCGAGCGGCAGGGTGATCTTGTCGCCGACGCCGCCGGTGGAGTGCTTGTCGGCGGTCGGGCGGGAGAGGGAGGAGAAGTCCATGCGCTCGCCGGAGGCGATCATGGCGGCGGTCCAGCGGGCGATCTCGTCGCGGTTCATGCCGTTGAGCAGGATCGCCATGGCGAGGGCGGACATCTGCTCGTCGGCGACCTCGCCGCGGGTGTAGGCGTCGATGACCCAGTCGATCTGCTCGGGGCTCAGCTCGCCCTTGTCCCGCTTGGTGCGGATGACGGAGATGACGTCCATGGTGGTGCCTCTTTCTACGCGCATAGAGGGGGAAAGGAGGAGCGGCCCTTCCCATCGTGCCGGAAGGGCCGCTCCGAGGTACTACTTGGCGAGGTGGTCCGGGCCGAAGGCCTGCGGCAGCATCTCCGCCAGGGTGACGAACCCTGCGGGCGTCTCCAGGACGAGCTCGGGGCCGCCGAACTCGTACAACAGCTGCCGGCACCGGCCGCACGGCACCAGCGGGCCGCCGCTGCCGTCCACGCACACGAAGTGCGTGAGCCGCCCGCCGCCGGTCGCCTGCAGCTGCGAGACCAGACCGCACTCGGCGCACAGGCCGAGGCCGAACGAGGCGTTCTCGACATTGCAGCCGGAGACCACCCGGCCGTCGTCGACCAGGGCGGCCGCCCCGACCGGGAAGCCGGAGTACGGGGCGTAGGCCTGGGCCATCACCTCGCGGGCGACCTTCCGCAGCAGGTCCCAGTCGGCTCCGGCCGGGGGCGGCGTCACTTGCCCTGGCCCTTCTGGTACGGCAGGCCGTCCGCCTTGGGCATCCGCAGCCGCTGCGCCGACAGGGCGAGCACGAGCAGCGTGGTGATGTACGGGGCGGCGTCCACGAACTGGCTCGGGACCTCGTCGGTGACCGCGTACCAGATGAAGAAGCCGGCCGAGAAGACCGCGGCGATCACGGCCGACACGTACTTCTTCTTGTACAGCTGCCAGACCATCGCGATCACGAGGAGGAAGCCGACGAACAGCAGCAGCGCGTGCACGTTCTCGGCGCCGCCGCGCAGCTTGAGGCTGTCGGTGAAGCCGAACAGGCCGGCGCCCATCGCCATGCCGCCCGGCATCCAGTTGCCGAAGATCATCGCGGCGAGACCGATGTAACCGCGGCCGCCGGTCTGGCCCTCCTGGTAGATGCCGGTGGAGACGATCGCCAGGAACGCGCCGCCGAGGCCCGCGAGGCCGCCGGAGACGGCGACGGCGATGTACTTGTACTTGTAGACGTTGACGCCCAGGGACTCCGCCGCGACCGGGTTCTCACCGCAGGAGCGCAGTCGCAGGCCGAAGGCGGTGCGCCACAGCACCCACCAGGTGGCCGGGATGAGCAGGACGGCCACGACCGTCAGCAGCGACAGGTTGGTGACCAGGCCGCCGAGGATGCCGGCGATGTCCGAGATCAGGAACCAGTGCTTCTGCTGGAGGTCCATCAGCCAGTCCGAGAGTCCCGGGATGGTGATGTCGGTGATCTCGTCGATGCGCGGGGACTGCTTGGAGGAGCCGCCCTCGGCCTTGTCGAAGGTGAAGTTCGACAGGTACTGCGTGAAGCCCACCGCGAGGATGTTGATGGCCACACCGGAGACGATGTGGTTCACGTTGAACGTGACGGTGATGATCGCGTGCAGCAGACCGCCGAGCGCACCGCCGAGGATGCCGACGACGACACCCGTCCAGGGGCCCCACTGGTAGCCGGCCCAGGCACCGAACCAGGTGCCGAGGACCATCATTCCTTCGAGACCGATGTTGACGACGCCCGCGCGCTCGGACCACAGACCGCCGAGACCGGCCATGCCGATCGGCACGGCGAGCTGGAGGGCGCCGGAGACCTGGCCGACCGAGGTCAGGTCGTCGGCCCCGGAGATGACCCGGACCAGCGAGAACAGGACGAGACCGGCCGCGACGATCAGCAGGATCCAGGGCCAGGTCAGCTTGCGGCGGCCGCCCGCCTTCTTGGGCGCGGCGCTCGGCTTGGCAACGGTGCCGGTGCTCATGCCGCAACCTCCTTGTCGGTCTTGATGGCGCCGCCGGCGGCGAGTTCCTCGCCGACCTTCTGCTGCTGGCGGCGGAGGCCGTAACGGCGGACGAGCTCGTAGGAGACGACCACGGCGATCACGATGATGCCCTGCATGATCACGGTGATCTCCTTCGGGTACCCCGCGATGTCCAGGTTGGAGGACGCCTTTTCGAGGAACGCGAAGAGGAGGGCCGAGAAGAGGATGCCGACCGGGTGGTTGCGGCCGAGCAGGGCGACGGTGATGGCGGTGAAGCCGACGTTGACCGGGAAGGCCAGGCTGTACGTGTGCGACTCGCCGAGCAGGATCGGCATGCCGGCCAGACCCGCGAGACCACCCGAGATCAGCATCGCGGTGAGGATCATCTTCTTGGCGTCGACGCCGCTGGCGCGGGCCGCGGACTCGCTCTCGCCGGTGGCCCGCAGGTCGAAGCCGAAGCGGGTCCGGTTGAGGACGAACCAGTAGACGACGCCGAGCGCGAGCGCGACGAAGGTGAACCCGTAGATCTCGCCGTTGCCCTCGCCCATGTTGATGCCGGGGAACCAGCCGGACTCGGAGATCTGACCGGTGGTGAGGTCGTTGGAGCCCTCGGGCTGGACGCCGAAGTTCTTCGGCAGGATCAGCCAGGCCACCAGGGAGGTGGTGATGGCGTTGAGCATGATCGTGGAGACGACCTCGGACACACCGCGGGTGGTCTTCAGGATGCCCGCGATACCGGCCCAGACGGCACCGGTCGCGATGGCGACGAGCACGATGACCAGGATGTGCAGCGGACCGGGCAGCTCGACGGCGGCACCGACGAGGGCCGAGACCATCGCGGCGAGGCGGTACTGGCCCTCGACGCCGATGTTGAAGAGGTTCATCCGGAAGCCGATGGCGACGGCCAGGGCCGCCAGATAGAGGGTTCCGGCGTAGTTGACGATCAGGACCTGGACGTCGGAGTACCCGGCGTTCTCGATCATCAGCCGGATCGGCTCGATCGGGTCCAGGCCCGTCGCGAGCAGCACCAGGACGGTGAGCACGAAGGACGAGACCAGCGCGAGCACAGGGCCGGCGGCCCCGATGATCAGCTTGTCCTTGTCGATTTTCATCATCGGGCGTCACCGTCTTCGGGCTGCTCTTCGGTGCCTTCGAGCCGGCCGGTGGCCGCGCCGGTCATGGCGGAGCCCAGCTGCTCGGGCGTGATGGTCGCGGGGTCGGCCTCGGCGACGAGCTTGCCTCGGTACATGACCCGGAGGGTGTCGGACAGTCCGATCAGCTCGTCGAGGTCGGCGGAGATCAGCAGCACGGCGAGACCCGCGCGGCGGGCGTCCCGGATCGCGTCCCAGATCTGCGCCTGCGCGCCGACGTCCACACCGCGGGTGGGGTGGGCGGCGATCAGGAACTTGGGGCTGTGGCTCATCTCGCGGCCGACGATCAGCTTCTGCTGGTTGCCGCCGGAGAGGGAGGACGCGGTGACCTCGATGCCGGGGGTGCGCACGTCGTACTCGCGCACGATCCGCTCGGTGTCCTTGCGGGCGGCCTTGGGGTCGAGGATGCCGCGCTTGGAGTTGGGCGCCTCGGTGACGTGGCCGAGGATGCGGTTCTCCCAGAGCGGGGCCTCCAGGAGCAGGCCGTGGCGGTGGCGGTCCTCGGGGATGTAGCCGATGCCGCCCTCGCGGCGCCTGCGCACCGAGACCTTGGAGATGTCCTGGCCGTCGAGGGTGATGACGCCCGCGTCGGGGCTGTTCATGCCCATGAGGGCCTCGA
The DNA here is from genome assembly GCF_040650755.1 of Streptomyces sp. NPDC048623. Taxonomy (NCBI): domain Bacteria; kingdom Bacillati; phylum Actinomycetota; class Actinomycetes; order Kitasatosporales; family Streptomycetaceae; genus Streptomyces; species Streptomyces sp. NPDC048623. Next base: position 65,219 of record NZ_JBEZHV010000023.1, on the reverse strand, counting down.
TGAGCTCGGTCTGGCCGTTGCCCTCGACGCCGGCGATGCCGAGGATCTCGCCCTTGTGGATGGTGAGCGAGATGGCGTCGAGAAGACGGCGGCCGGTGACGGGCTCCTCGTGCACCGTGACCGCCGCGGACGGGTCCGCGGGCGCGGCGGTGGTCAGCGGCGCGGCGGCCGCGGCGCCCGCCTCGGTCAGGGTCAGGCCCTGGACCTGGAGCATCGGCACGTCGGTGACGGTCGACTCGCGGGTCTCCGGCGACGGCAGCTCGGTGCCGACCATCAGCTCGGCGAGCTGCTTGGTGGTGGCGGTCTTCGGGTCGGCGGTGCCGACGGTGGTGCCGCGGCGGATGACGGTGATGTCGTCGGCGACCTTCAGGACCTCACCCAGCTTGTGCGAGATGAAGATGACGGTCAGGCCCTCGGCCTTGAGCCCGCGCAGGTTGTCGAAGAGCGCGTCGACCTCCTGCGGGACGAGCACGGCGGTCGGCTCGTCGAGGATGAGGATCTTGGCGCCGCGGTAGAGGACCTTGAGGATCTCCACGCGCTGCCGGTCGGCGACACCGAGGTCCTCGACGAGGGCGTCGGGGCGGACGCCGAGGCCGTACGCGTCGGAGATCTCCTGGATCTTCCGGCGGGCCTTGGCGCCGATGCCGTAGAGCTTCTCGCCGCCGAGGACGACGTTCTCCAGGACGGTGAGGTTGTCGGCGAGCATGAAGTGCTGGTGCACCATGCCGATGCCGCGGGCGATGGCATCGCCGGGGCTGGAGAAGGTGACCTGTTCCCCGTCGATGGCGATGGTGCCCTCGTCCGGCTTCTGCATGCCGTAGAGGATCTTCATCAGGGTCGACTTGCCGGCACCGTTCTCACCGATGAGGGCGTGCACGGTGCCCTTGCGAACGGTGATCGCGATGTCCTTGTTGGCGACGACGCCGGGGAAGCGCTTGGTGATGCCGTGGAGTTCTACGGCAGGGGGGCTGGACGCGTTGATGGCGCACTCTCCTTGGCCGAAAGGAGTGGGAGCGGACGGGCAGGGCGGGGCGAAGTTATCGTGCCGCTGGGACATCTACACGCGTAGCACTGCCGAAAATTGAAATCCCGTACGGGAATGGGCCCCGTGCCGGGAGGAATGGACCCGGGCCCTGGCGTCAGGGTGGCGCCGTCCGCCCTACGGGCGGGCCGTGCGGCGTCTGGTGCGTGCAGCTGCAAGGCGGAGAAGGAAGTCGACGCGGAGCGTCGGCGACCGACGACAACGCAGCAGATGCGCGTGCCAGGCGTCGCACGGCAGGCGAAACCCTGACGCCAGGGCCCGAAGGCCCGGTCCCAGTGGAGGTGCCACTGGAGCCGGGCCCGCAGGCTCAGGTCAGGACCTCGGTGCCGTTACGGCGTGGTCTTGACGGTGATCTTGCCGTCGATGATGGCCTTCTTCGCCTGGTCCACGGCGGCGACGAGGTCGGTCATGCTGGAGTACGCCGGGTTCGACGTGGCCAGGCCGACGCCGTCGGTCGCGAGACCGTAGCGGACCTCACCGGTCTGCGGCTTGCCGTCCTTGACCGACTTGATCAGGTTGAAGACGGAGCCCTGGACGTTCTTCGTGACCGAGGTCAGGATGTGGTCCTTGTAGGCGGCCAGACCCTTCTGGTTGTACTGGTCCGAGTCCACGCCGATGGCCCACTTGCCGGCCTTGGCGGTGGCCTCGATCGCGCCGGAGCCGGCGAGACCGGCGGCGGCGTAGATCACGTCGGCGCCCTTGTCGAGCTGGCCCTGCGCGGCGGCCTTGCCGAGGTCCGGCTTCGAGAAGCCGTCGAAGTTCGGCGGCTGGGTCAGGTACTGGGTGAGCACCTTCGCCTTGGGGTTGGTGTCCTTGACGCCCTGGGTGAAGCCCGCCTCGAACTTCTTGATCAGCGGAACCTCGACACCGCCGATGAAGCCGACCGTGCCGGTCTTGGACGCCTTGGCGGCGGCGACGCCGGCCAGGTAGGAGCCCTGCTCCTCGTTGAAGACGAGGTTGGCGATGTTCGGGCCGGTCTTCGACGTGTCGTCGATGAGGCCGAAGGTGGTCTTCGGGTAGGACTTGGCGACCTTCTCGATGGCCGGGGCGTAGGCGAAGCCGACACCGATGACCGGGTTGTTCCCGGCGCGGGCCAGCGTGGTGAGGCGCGCGATCTTGTCGGCGTCGCTCTCGCCCTGCGACGGCTCGGCCTCGGTGCCCTTGACGCCGAGCTGGTCCTCGGCCTGCTTCAGGCCCGCGTAGGCGGCGTCGTTGAAGGACTGGTCGCCGCGGCCGCCGATGTCGTAGGCGAGGGCGACCTTGGCGGCACCGGCGCTGGCGCTCGGGCTCGACCCCGTGTCGGTCGACGACTTGCCACACGCGGTGGCGGACAGGGCGAGCGCCGCGGAGGCGATGCCCACGGTGGTGATCCTGGTGATCCGGCGCAAGAGGAGGGTCCCTTCAAGACTGACCGAAAGCGCCTCTTCCGGCGCTGGTTTCGCGGCGATCGTAACGCGCGTAGATGTCAGTTAAAGACCCGTTCATGAGTCGTTATCGGATCGACGCGAACGAGCCAGGGGGCCACCCCCGGCGTCCGGCCCGATACCGCCCGTCATACACGCTGGTACGAGCGTACGGGCCGGGGCCGTATGCGACACGCCGAGGGGTGGGCCGGACGGATGAACGCAGTCCGGCCACCCTATAAGTCGTACTTAAAGTCCGGTTTTTCGGATCCATTGACGGGTTCGAATCCGGACGCCGGATCAGGGCCCCGGATCGGGGCTCGGATCAGGCCCCGGTTCCGGGCTCGGGTCAGGGCTTCGGCGCGGCGTCGAGGAGGGCCGCCGCCGTGAAGAGCTCCACGCCGACCTCGATGGCGTGCTCGTCCACGTCGAAGTCGCCCGCGTGCAGGTCACGGACCCGGGTGTCGCCGGGGGTGCGCACCCCGAGCCGGGCCATGGCGCCGGGGACGTGCTCCAGGTACCAGGAGAAGTCCTCGCCGCCGAGGGACTGCTCGGTGTCCTCGACGGAGAGCGGACCGCGCCGGGCGGTCATGGCGTCGCGGATCAGTTCGGTGACGACCGGGTCGTTGACGACCGGGGGCACGCCACGGACGTACTCGACGGTCGACTTGGCCCGGTGGAGCGTCGCGATCTCGTCGATGGCCGCGTGCACCAGGTCCGGGGCCTCGCGCCAGGTGGGCAGGTCGAGGCAGCGGACGGTGCCGGAGAGCTCGGCGTGCTGCGGGATGACGTTGGGGGCGTGCCCGGACTCGATACGGCCCCAGGTGACCGAGAGCCCGGAGCGGGCGTCGACCCGGCGGGCGAGCACGGCGGGCACGTCGGTCGCGATCCGGGCGGCGGCGGTGACGAGGTCGGTGGTGAGGTGCGGGCGGGCGGTGTGCCCGCCGGGGCCGTCGAGGGTGACCTCCAGGCGGTCGCAGGCCGAGGTGATGGGGCCGGGGCGCAGCCCGATCTTCCCCGCGTCGACCTTGGGGTCGCAGTGCACGGCGATGATCCGCCCGACGCCGTCCAGGACGCCCGCCTCGACGGCGTCGGCGGCGCCGCCGGGCAGGACCTCCTCGGCGGGCTGGAAGAGGAGCCGTACGGCGGCGGGAAGGCGTCCCTGGCGGTCCAGCTCGGCCAGCACGAGGCCGGCTCCCAGGACGGCCGTGGTGTGGACGTCGTGGCCGCAGGCGTGAGCGCGGTTCTGCTCGGTGGAGCGGTACGGGACGGTCTTGACGTCCGGGATCGGCAGCGCGTCCAGATCGGCCCGGATCGCCAGCATGGGCCGCCCGCGGTCCCAGGTCCCGATGTCACAGATGAGCCCCGTCCCGCCCGGCAGGACCCGCGGGCGCAGCCCGGCGGCCTCCAGGCGGGCCTTGACCGCGGCGGTGGTACGGAACTCCTGGTTGCCGAGCTCGGGGTGCATGTGCAAGTCCCTGCGGAACGCGATCAGTTCGGCACGCAGGGGTTCGGACAGCGTTCCGGGCGGCGCTGCGGGCGCCTCCCCGGGGCCGGGCTCACGGGACTTCAACTGGTTCACCTTTTGAAGGGTAGGCCCCCGGAGAGATCAACTGCCCGGTGATCACGAAAAGTTCAGCCCGTTAGGGGAAAAGAATCTCGTTCCGTGGGCATGACGGTCACCCTCTGTGGGTACGCTTACCCGAATTCGAGTCTTTCGGTACCGGTCGCGGTGCCGACGACGCCGGAGAGGAAGCCCTGGGCGCGCGGGGAGGCGTTCTCGCGGAGCCACTCGGGGGCGATCTCGCAGACGGCGACCTTCACGCCGGTGCCGGCCAGGGCCAGCGGCAGGGTGTGCACGACCGTGGACGGAAAGCTGACGACGGTGCGGCCCACGGGGCCGCGGCGGGCGATCAGTTCCAGCGGCAGGTCCGGGCGCACTATCTCCAGGCCGGTCTCGACGGCGATGCGGTGCAGCTTCTCGGTGCTCTCGCGGCGGTGGGCGAAGTAGCGGGTGGCGCCGTGGGTGCGGGCGAGGACGGTGACGGCCCGCAGGTACTCGTCGGGGTCGACGACGCCGGTCTCCACGAGCGAGGTGCCGACCAGGTCGGCGCCCTTGGTGAGCCGGGGCGGGCCGAAGCGGGACCGGGTCCAGGCGAAGTCGTTGACGGTGACGGTCGTGCCCTCGGGCGGCTCGACCGGCAGCGAGGTGAAGATCTCCACGGAGCGGCGGGGGCCCGGCGCGAGCTTGCGGCGCGCCATCCTCGTCACCGGCGCGAGCACCAGCTCGCGCGGGCCCCGGCCGCTGCCCCGCCGGTGCCAGCGCACCAGGCGCTCGCCGCGCGCGAGTTGGGCGGCGAACTCCATGGTGGCGGTGCCGTCGTCGACGACGGTGACCCGGCGGGGGCCGTACAGGGAGAGCAGCAGCTGGACGTACCGCGAGAACGGATCCCCGACGATCACCCGCTCGGCGGCCCGCAACGGCCCCGCGAGCTCCCGCAGCGTCGCCACGACGGCCCCCTTCCCCCCTCGCGCCTCCTGCCACTTCACCGTGACCCCCTCGTCCCGCGCGAGCTGCGCCATCCGGCGCAGCTGCCCGCGGGACATGGGGTCGGTGGGCGACAGGACGACGATGGTGAGGTCGGCGTGCGCGAGGGAGGGAGCGGGGACGGCGGAGCCGTCGGTACGGACCTCCCCGGGGTCGCCCGGGGAGCCGGCGGTGCCGGTGCCGGGCACGGCGCCGGGCGCGGGCGCGCCGAGGCCTGCGGCCTCCAGGTCGGCCGCCGAGGCGGCCTGGACGGGGCCGGGCGGCTGCCCGGCCTCTGCGGAACCGGCCGCACGGTCGGCAGCCGCTGCCGACCCGTCGGCGTCGCCCACACCGGTGCCGGCGTTCGCCGCCGCGCCGAAGGCGTCGGCAGACCCCGAGGCCGACCGGCCGGGTGCGCCGGCCGCCGCGGCCGCGTCGAGGCCTGGGGCCGCCGAGGCGGCCCGGACGGGGCCGGGCTCGGCGGCCGCGTCGGCCGCCCCGGCCGGTGCCGAGGCGGTCAGGCTCCCCTGGGGCGCCCGCCGGGACGGCTGGCGCGGGACCGCGTCCAGGCGGGCGGGGGTGGACGGGGGCGCGGTCCGGAGGATGGACGCGTGGGCCCATTCCAGGACGTTCAGCAGCTGGACCGGGCTCTCGACGAACGCCAGCTGGCTGGTCATGCGGCGACGACGCCCGGAACCCGGCGGAGCTTCTTCATCGGGCCGAGCTCCGACTCGTAGACCTTCTTGACGCCGTCGCCGAGCGCGGTCTCGATCGTGCGGATGTCGCGGACCAGGCGCTGCAGGCCCTGCGGCTCGACGGAGGCGGCCTGGTCGGAGCCCCACATGGCGCGGTCGAGGGTGATGTGGCGCTCGACGAAGGCGGCACCGAGGGCGACCGCGGCGAGGGTGGTCTGGAGGCCGGTCTCGTGGCCGGAGTAGCCGATCGGGACGTTCGGGAACTCGTCCTGGAGCGTCTGGATGACCCGCAGGTTGAGCTCCTCGGCCTTCGCCGGGTACGTGGAGGTGGCGTGGCAGAGCAGGATGTTGTCGCTGCCCAGGACCTCGACCGCGTGGCGGATCTGCTTCGGGGTGGACATGCCGGTGGAGAGGATCACCGTGCGGCCGGTGGCGCGCAGCTCGCGCAGCAGCTCGTCGTCCGTGAGGGAGGCGGAGGCCACCTTGTGGGCGGGGACGTCGAACTTCTCCAGGAAGGCGACGGCCTCGGTGTCCCACGGGGAGGCGAACCACTCGATGCCGCGCTTCTTGCAGTGCTCGTCGATGGCGCGGTACTCGTCCTCGCCGAACTCCACGCGGTGGCGGTAGTCGATGTAGGTCATCCGGCCCCAGGGGGTGTCGCGCTCGATGTCCCACTGGTCGCGCGGGGTGCAGATCTCCGGGGTGCGCTTCTGGAACTTGACGGCGTCACAGCCCGCCTCGGCGGCCACGTCGATGAGCGCGAAGGCGTTGTTCAGGTCGCCGTTGTGGTTGATGCCGATCTCACCCGTGATGTACACGGACTGGCCCGGGCCGGCGGTCTTGCTGCCGAGGGTGCGGAGACGGTTGCTGCTCATGGTGGTGGTTCCTTATGCGTCGGTGATGCGTCGGGGGTTGTGTGACAGGGGGTACGCGTACGGGTAGGGGGTACGCGTACGGGTTACGCGTCAGGGGTGTGGGGCTCCGGGAACTCCGGGATGCGGAGCTCGGGTCCGAGGAGCCAGGCGGCGATCTCGCGGATCGCTCCGGAGCCGCCGGGGGTGTCGGTGACCGCGCGGGCGGCGGCCCGTACGGAGTCGTGGGCGCTGCCCACCGCGACGGGCCAGCCGACGAGGTGGAAGCAGGGCAGGTCGTTGACGTCGTTGCCGGCGTAGAGCACGCGCTGCGGGTCGATGCCCTGCTCGTCGCACCACTGCTTGAGGGCGAGGTCCTTGCGGTCCACGCCGTGCAGGACGGGGATGCGCAGCTTGCGGGCGCGGGCGGCGACGACGGGGTTCTGCTCGGTGGAGAGGATGAGCAGCGGGACGCCGGCCTTGCGCAGGGCGGCGATGCCGAGGCCGTCGCCGCGGTGCACGGAGACGAACTCGCGGCCGTCGGCGTCGATGTGGACGCGGTCGTCGGTCTGGGTGCCGTCGAAGTCGAGGACGACGGCGTCGACGTCGGCGAGGCGCGGGGTGACCGGGTCGTCGAGCAGCGGTGCGAGCGCGCGGGCGCGGGCCAGGTCGTGCGGGTCGTCGATCTCCTGGACCCGGGCGGGGTCGGTCACGACGAACTCGGTGCGGCCGAAGAACCGGTGCCGGTGGGTGCGGAAGCCCTCCGCGGCCATCGCGTAGACGGCGCCGGTCTCCAGGTACTCGGGCTCGCGGTCCTGGCGGCGCGGCCGGTGGGCCTTGTCGTGGTTGACGCCGGTGGCGCCGCCGTCGGTCTCCCGCCACAGAAAGCCGTGGCTGGGCGCGGCGGTGAAGGCGGTGTCGGCGGCGCCCTCGGTGATCCGGCGGGCGGTCTCGGCGACCTCGGCCGCGGTGAGGAAGGGGCTGGTGCACTGCACGAGCAGGACCACGTCGGCGGCGCGGCCGTGGGCGGCCTCGAAGGCGTCCATGGCGTGCAGCACGGCGGACTCGCTGGTGGCGGTGTCTCCAGAGAGCTCGGCGGGGCGCCGTACGGCCTCGGCGCCGAAGGCGCGGGCGGCGTCGGCGATGGCCTGGTCGTCGGTGGAGACCACGACGTCGGTGACCTCGGGGGCGCCGAGGCAGGCCCGGACGGCCCGGCCGACCAGCGGGATCCCGGCGACCGGGGCGAGGTTCTTGGCGGGGACGCCCTTGGAGCCGCCCCGTGCGGGGATGACGGCAAGCACGGTCGGCGTGTCGGTGGGCATCAGAGTTCTCCCAGTCGGCGGATGACGGGGGCCACGCGCTGGACGCCGTGGCGGTAGGCGCCGCGCGCCGCCTCGCGGACGATCCGGCGCACCCCGCTCTCGCGGGGCTCGGGCGCACTGAGGTCGAGTCGGTGGCGGGCGAGGATGCCGGGCAGGTAACCGCCGGCGGTCTCGGCCGTGTAGTACGGGGCGACGGGCGGCAGCGCCGGTCCGGCGAGGAGTGCGGCGACCCGCTCGCGGGCCGCGTCGAAGGCCTTCTCGTACGGGAGCGCGCCGGGCAGTCCCGCGGCGCCGACGCCCTGGCGGGCCAGCCACTCCTCGTCGGGCTCGGGGACGGCGCCCTTGTCGAGCGCGTCGAAGGAGGCGAGCAGCCCGGAGCCGATGAAGTGGTGGTTGCCGAGCGCCTCGCGCACCCCGAGGTCGGTGAGGATCGCGGTGGGGATGCGCCGGTGCAGGGCTTCGAGGGCGGCCGTGGAGGAGACGGTGACCAGGAGGTCGGTGCGGTCCAGGACCTCGCCCATGTGCCCGTACACGAGACGGAAGTTGGGCGGCACGGGGAGGTCGCGCACCAGCTTCTGGTACGGGAACTCCTCCAGGTGCGTGGTGTGTTCACCGGGCTTGGAGCGCAGCTTGAGGAGCACCTCGCGGTCCGGGTGCAGCCGGGCGTGCCCGACGAGCCGGCGCAGGACGTAGGCGCGTTCGGCCTTGGTGACGGGCACCGAGGGCTGGGCGGCGAACACCAGGGTGTCGCGGCCGGGTTCGGGCTTGTGCGGGGCACCGCCGAGGAACGGCAGCGCGGCCTCGACGACCGAGCCCGGGTCGGCGCCGACTCCCTCGTACACGGCGCGGAAACGCTCCGCGTCGTGGCGGGAGTTGGCGAGCACGACGTCCGCGCCGTGGCGCAGGAGCAGTCCGTCGGCGAGCTTCTCGTACACGACGCCGACGTAGCCGGTGACGAGCACCGGGCGGCGCTCCAGTCCGAGGTCGGCGATGCCCTGGAGGACGGCGCGGACGGTGCCGCCGACGAGGGCGAGCACGACGACGTCGTAGCCCTCCCCGCGCTCCGCGGCGTGGCGTACCTCGCGCAGGAACTCCGCTCCGGTCACCTCGCGCGGCACGGTGTCGGACACCGCGGTCTCGGCGAGCTGGCGGGTGGTGGGGGTGGCGCGGCCGCGCAGCACGAATCCCGTGAGAGCGGGGGCCTTTTCGGCACCGCTTTCAGGGCCGCATTCGGGGCTGATTCTGCGTGCGGTGAGCACGCCCCATTTCCACCGGGTGTCGGAGTCGGCGAGAACGGCGACGCGCACCGTTCGATCGGTACGTGATGGCACGTCCAGGACGCTAGGAGGGCTCGGGGATTCACAGCCCAACTGGGCCACAACAAATGGTTAACAGCACCATGACGCAGAACGGTAAACGGACAGAAAGGGGGACCGATCCGGGGTGGTTAAGGGGCTCGCCGCCTCGTGTTCACCGAGCATCCCCTTGCCGGTCAGGACGAATGCCGGGGCGGCGCCTAGCGTCGGCTGCGTGGTCAAGCTCTCCGTCGTCGTGCCGTTCTACAACGTGCAGACATATGCCCCCGACGCCCTCAGAAGCCTGCGCGCGAACGCCCGCGAGGACTTCGAGTTCCTTCTCGTCGACGACTGTTCGACGGACGGGACCCCGGAGCTCCTGGAACGCGCGGAGCGCGAGATCCCGGGGGCGCGGCTGCTGCGGCACGCGCGCAACGAGGGCCTCGCGACCGCCCGCAACACCGGTCTGGACGCGGCCCGCGGCCGGTATCTGGCCTTCCTGGACGGCGACGACTGGCTCTCCCCCGGTTTCTACGGGCGCCTGGTCGCCACCATGGACGAGCTCGGCACCGACTTCCTGCGCACCGACCACGTCCGGGTGACCGGGCGCGGCCGGTCGGTGCGGCAGGTGCCGGTGGGCCGGCGCATGGAGCCGCTGCGGCCGCGCGACGCGATCCTGCCGGCCGACCGGACGACCTCGGTGGACTATCCGTACGCCTGGGCCGGGATGTATCACCGGCGGCTGCTCGACCGGGGTCTTCTGCACTTCCCGCACGGCCTTCGGACGGCCGAGGACCGCCCGTGGATCTGGCGGCTGCACCGTGAGGCGGAATCCTTCGCGGTCACCGGCGAACTCGGAATCTTCTACCGGCGCGGAGTGGCCACCTCGCTCACGCAGATCGGTGACGTACGACAGCTCGATTTCATCCGCGCATTCGATCAGGTGATCGACGAGATCACGACCGATCCGGATGCGGAACGCCTGCTGCCGAAAGCCGTCCGCACCTATTGCGCGGTGATTTCCCACCACATCGGGAACATGGCCAAATTCGAACCGGAGGTCGGCCGCACATTGCGCGCGATGAGCTCCGGCGCGCTGCGCAGGATGCCGCAGGACGTGCTCGCCGACGCGCTGTCGGCGATGGGCGAGGACCGCGCGGGTCCGCTGCGCCGGCTCAAGCGCCGCCGCCCCGCCCCCGCCCCGGCCGCCCCGGCCACGAGCAAGGCCGCTCTGGAGACGAACGCCGCATGAACCGCACCGCCCCGAAGACGCCGCGCAGGACCACCCAGATCTTCTACGCCTCCACCCTGTACGGCGCCGCCACGCTCGCCGCCGCCCTCGACAGCGGCTGCTTCGGCCCGGCGGACCGGCGGGTGCTGCTCGTCTCCACCAACGCCGCCGTCCCCGAGACCACCACCCCGCTCGACCGCATGCCCGGCTTCGAGAAACTGCGCGGCCGCTTCGACGAGATCCTCGACTGGAACGCGACGATCGAGCCGCTGCACCCCGGCGGCTGGACCCCCCGCGCCGACGACCTGCCGCTGCTCCAGCGGCACCTGCGGCGCCTGTGGGGCCTCGGCTCCGACGACCGGACCGCCGACCGGACCGCCGACCGGATCGAACTCGTCGTGGAATCCCTCCAGGTCGCGCCCGCGCTGACCATCGCCCAGCTGCTCCCGGACGCGTCCATCGACGTGTACGCGGACGGGCTGATGAGCTACGGCCCCACCCGCAACAAGATCGACCCGCTGGTCGGCGAGCGGGTGCGCCGGCTGCTCCACCTGGACCTGGTGCCGGGGCTCGCGCCCCTGCTGCTCGCCGAGTTCGGGGCGGTCGCCGAGGTCGTACCGACGGAGGCGTTCACGAAGGTCGTGGAGGAGCTCTCGGGCCCGGCGGCGACCGGGCCCGACGGGGCGGGCGAGCCGGGCCCGGCGCTCCTCCTCGGCCAGTACCTGGCGGCGCTCTCCCTCCTCACCCCCGAGGAGGAGGGCGCACTGCACCTGAAGATGGTCCGCGGCGCGGTCGCCCGCGGCCACCGCCGCCTGGTCTTCAAGCCGCACCCGACAGCCCCCGACGCCTGGTCGAAGGCGCTGGTACGGGAGGCGGCGGCGCTCGGCGCCGAACTCACCGTCGAGGACCGGCCGGTGCTCGCCGAGGTGCTCTACCGCGAGCTGCGGCCGGCGCTCGTGGTGGGCTGCTTCTCGACGGCACTGTTCACGGCGAGCGCGTTCTACGGCATCGAGACGGCGAAGGTCGGCACCCGGCCGCTGCTCGCCCGGCTCACGCCGTACCAGAACAGCAACCGGGTGCCGGTGGCCCTCGTCGACTCGCTGGTCCCTGACCTGGAGGAGCCGGCCGAGGACGCGGGCGCGCTGGGCGGCGACGAACTGGCGGGCCTGGTCGCCGCGGTCGGCTTCGCGATGCAGCCGAGGATCCGCCCTGACCTGCGGGAGGCGGCCGTACGCCACCTGTCCGGCCCGCTCGCGGTCCGCACCCGGCACCACTTCACCCGCCGCCGCCTCACCTCCCTCGGCCTGCCCGGCGGCATCCCGGTCCCCCGCCACCCGGGCCTGCGCCGCCTGGCCCGCCGCGCCCTGAGGCTGAAGCGGCGGGCCCTGGGCGGCCGGTGAGGCCGGACCGGACCCCGGACAGGCCCTACCCGCGGGTGACCGGCTCCTGGAGCTCGGTCACCCAGCGGGAGGTGTCCTCCGGGCACTCCAGGTACAGCTCGCGGGCGTAGCCGACCGAGGCGTATCCGTTGGTGTCGATCCAGCTCGCCAGGGTCTGCGCGGTCGGCAGGATCTCGTCCATCGACCCGCGGTGCACGACGGTGGCCGCCTCCTCGATCCCGGGCAGGACCACGACGTCCACCCCCTCCACCTCGGTCCCCTCGGGCACGGTCGTCCCGGCGTGCACGACGACCGAGCCGTCCCCGCGGCCCGCGTCCTCGTAGTACGCGATCCCGGGCCCGAACTCCTTGACCCCGGCGGCCTCCAGGCGCCCGCACAGCTCCTCGTACAGCGGCCCGATCACCGGGCTGATGTCGGCCGGGCCGAAGCTCGCGGCGGTCCCGCTCAGCTCGGCGAGCCGGACGGCGGGGATCTTCTTCACGACGACGTCCTGCGTGGACATGCGTCCCTCACTCTCGATGGCTCGGAGCCGCGCCCCGACCCGCGCGAGCCGCGCCGCCGCCTCCGCGGCGGCCGTCTCCAGCTCGGCCTGCCGCAGCCGCAGCATCCCGCGCAGCTCCTCCGCCCCCACCTGCTCGTCGAGGATCGCCCGCACCTGTTCCAGGGTGAAGCCGAGCTCCTTGAGCGCGATGACACGGTTGAGCCGCGCGAGCTGCGCCGCCTCGTAGTAGCGGTAGCCGCTGTGCGGGTCGACACGGGCGGGGTGCAGCAGCCCGACGGCGTCGTAATGACGCAGCATCCGGACCGACACCCGCCCGTGCCGGGCGAAGTCTCCGATGGTGAACATGACGCCCCCTACGCAACGGCCTCACATGGTGTGAGGGTCAAGCACACCGAGCCCGTCAGGATCAGGCGCTGGCGAGCGAGAGCTTCGCGGCGAAGCCGAGGAAGAGGGCACCGGCCGCCGTGGTCGCGCCCGCCGAGAGGCGCTTGCGGCGGCGGAAGGCGGCGGCGAGGCGGGTGCCGCTGAAGATGAGGGTGGTGAGGTAGAGGAAGCTGCCGAGCTGGAGCAGGACGCCGAGGACCAGGAAGGAGACCGCCGGGTAGGCGTAGTCCGGGTCCACGAACTGCACGAAGAAGGAGATCAGGAAGAGGATCGCCTTCGGGTTGAAGAGGCTGATGATCAGCGCCCGGCGGTACGGGTGCTCCACCGGGCCGGCCTGCTGCCCGACGGGCTCGTCGGCGACGGACACGGCCACCGTCTCGTGCCGGGCCCGCCACATCTCGCGGGCGGCGCGCAGCATCCCGTACGCCATCCAGGCCAGGTAACCGGCGCCCGCGTACTTCACGATCAGGAAGAGCAGCGGGGTGGTCTGGAGCAGGGAGGCCGCGCCGAGGGCGGCCAGGGTCATCAGGACCGTGTCGCCGGTGAACACCCCGGCCGCGGCCTTGTATCCGGTCCGGGTGCCCTTGCGGGCGGCGACGGACAGCACGTAGAGCGAGTTCGGTCCGGGCAGGAGGATGATGAGGACGAGCCCGGCGAGGTAGGTCGGCAGATCGGTGACACCCAGCATGAGGCGGAGTGTCGCACATGCGCACGACACTCCGCTTTAAGTTTCAACTGGTGGAATGGGCGCTTCCGCCAGGCCCTGGCAGGCCTTCGCCGGGATGTCAGAACGCGTCGGTGGGGACGTATGTGCCCCAGACCTGGCGCAGCGCGTCGCAGACCTCGCCCACCGTCGCCCGTGCCTTGAGCGCCGCCTTCATCGGGTACAGCACGTTGTCCGTGCCCTCCGCGGCCTTGCGCAGCTCGCCCAGGGCCGCGTCCACCGCCGTCTGGTCGCGCCCGGCGCGCAGCCGCGCGAGCCGCTCGGCCTGCTGGGCCTCGATCGCCGGGTCGACGCGCAGCGGCTCGTAGGGCTCCTCGACGTCCACGGTGAAGCGGTTGACGCCGACGACGACCCGCTCGCCGGAGTCGGTCTCCTGCGCGATCCGGTACGCCGAGCGCTCGATCTCGTTCTTCTGGAAACCGCGCTCGATCGCGTGGACCGCGCCGCCCAGGTCCGCCACCTTCCGCATCAGCTCAAGGGCGGCCGCCTCGACCTCGTCGGTCATGCTCTCGACGACGTAGGAGCCGGCGAAGGGGTCGACGGTGGCCGTCACGTCCGTCTCGTACGCCAGGACCTGCTGGGTACGGAGCGCCAGGCGGGCCGACTTGTCCGTCGGGAGCGCGATGGCCTCGTCGAAGGAGTTGGTGTGCAGCGACTGCGTGCCGCCGAGGACGGCCGCGAGGCCCTGTACGGCGACCCGCACCAGGTTGACCTCGGGCTGCTGGGCGGTGAGCTGCACACCGGCGGTCTGGGTGTGGAAGCGGAGCATCAGCGACTTGGGGTTCTTCGCGCCGAACTCCTCCTTCATCACCCGCGCCCAGATCCGGCGGGCGGCCCGGAACTTGGCGACCTCCTCCAGGATCGTCGTCCGGGCCACGAAGAAGAAGGAGAGACGGGGCGCGAAGTCGTCCACGTCCATGCCGGCCGCGACCGCCGTGCGGACGTACTCGATGCCGTCGGCCAGCGTGAACGCGATCTCCTGCGCGGGCGAGGCGCCGGCCTCGGCCATGTGGTAGCCGGAGATCGAGATGGTGTTCCACTTGGGGATCTCGGCCCGGCAGTACTTGAAGATGTCCGCGATCAGACGCAGCGAGGGCTGCGGCGGGAAGATGTACGTGCCGCGGGCGATGTACTCCTTCAGCACGTCGTTCTGGATCGTGCCGGTCAGCTGGTCGGCCGGTACGCCCTGCTCCTCGCCGACCAGTTGGTAGAGCAGCAGGAGGAGGGCGGCGGGGGCGTTGATGGTCATCGACGTGGACACCTTGTCCAGCGGGATGCCGTCGAAGAGCACCCGCATGTCGTCGATCGAGTCGATCGCGACGCCGACCTTGCCGACCTCGCCGTGCGCGATCGGCGCGTCCGAGTCGTGGCCCATCTGCGTGGGCAGGTCGAAGGCGACCGAAAGACCCATGGTGCCGTTGTCGATGAGCTGCTTGTAGCGGGCGTTGGACTCCACGGCGGTGCCGAAGCCCGCGTACTGGCGCATCGTCCACGGCCGGCCGGTGTACATCGAGGGGTAGACGCCACGGGTGAAGGGGTACGCGCCGGGCTCGCCCAGCTTCTCGGCCGGATCCCACCCGTCCAGGGCGTCCGGCCCGTAGACCGGCTCGATGGGCAGTCCGGACTCCGACTCGCGCGCCATATGGCTCATGCCTCCCGGTTGACCTGTTGAGACCCGGTCGGGCCTGCTCAGCGGTACGGACCCCGTCGTGACGGACTGTAGCCCCGGCCGCGCGACAGGGTGGAGAGCAGTCCGCTGGGACCTTCCTCACAGCTGTACGTCCCAGCATGCACGTCTCTATTCGGTCACGTGCGCAACCGCGCGCGGCCGGGCATGCATCCCTTGAGTACACACGTGGATTTTCCCGGGGGGCACCGATGAAGCGTTCTTCGTCCGTCATACGCAGAGCAGTCCTGGCCGCCACGGCCGTGGCCCTGGCCGCCGGGTGTACGGCCCAGGGCACGGGCACCGGCAAGGGCACCGTGACCCAGGCGCCGGCCACCGCCACGCCCACGGCCGCGCCCACCACCTCGTCGGCGCCGCCGTCCGCGTCGCCGAGCGGCACGCCCGACGACAAGCCGTCCTCGCCCACCGCCTCCCCGACGACCGCCCCGGCCGGCCGGATCCTGATGCGCGACGGCGACGAGAACGCGCAGGTGCGCGAGCTCCAGGCCCGGCTGCGCCAGATCGGCTACTTCGACCGGGCGCCCACCGGCTTCTACGGGACGATGACCGCGGGCGCGGTGAAGGGCTTCCAGAAGAAGCGGGGGCTCGCGCAGACCGGAACGGTCGACGAGACGACCTGGCAGCGGCTGCTCGGGATGACCCGGAAGCCGACGGCCGCCGAGCTGCGCCCGGCCACCACCAACAAGCTGGACACGCCTGACCCGCGCTGCATGACCGGACGGGTGCTGTGCATCAGCAAGGAGAGCCGGACGCTCGCCTGGATGATCGACGGCAAGGTCGTCTCGTCGATGGACGTGCGCTTCGGCTCGGAGAACACCCCGACCCGCGAGGGCGTGTTCAAGGTGGAGTGGAAGGCCCGCGACTGGACCTCGACGATCTACCACACGCCGATGCCGTACTCGATGTTCTTCAGCCGCGGCCAGGCCGTGCACTACTCGGCGGACTTCGCGGCGCGCGGTTACGCCGGGGCCTCGCACGGCTGCGTCAACGTACGGGACAAGGCGAAGCTCTCGGTGCTCTTCGACCAGGTGAAGGTCGGCGACAAGGTCGTCGTGCACTGGTGAGTGGTCGAGAGAGGTGAAGGGGCGCGGGTGGGACCGGGGGAACGTGTCCCACCCGCGCCGGTGCGCCGAGCCGAAGGTACGGGGGGAACCCCGGCTCCATGCGCTCGCCGATGACCAGTCGGCTCACTCAGTACTGCGCCGGAGGGTCGAAAAGTGTCACACCCGGTGTCTCAGCGGGCTGAGCTGCTCTTCTTGAGGCTCTGGTTCTGAGCCTTGCCCTGGCTCTGGCCCTGGCTCTGGCCGTCGGTCCGGCTCTGGCTCTGACGGCCGCGCTTCGCGTCGCCGCCCTGGTGTCCGCCGTCGCGGTTCCGGTCGCCTCGGTCGGTCTTGTCGTCGCCGTCGGAGCCGCCGCTCTCGGAGCCGCCGTTGCCCGAGCCGCCGGTGGTGGTGTCGCCCTTGCCGGTGCTGCCGGTGCTTCCGGTGCTGCCGGACGAGGTGCGGCCGGTGGCGGTCGGGGTGGCACCCGAGGGCGCGCCGGAGAGGACCCGGTCGCAGTAGCGCTTCACGGTCTCGCCGTTGCGCAGGGCGCCGGTGAGACGCTGCCGGCCGCTGTCGGAGAGCGTGCCCGCGCGGAAGTCCTGGCAGGCCTTGAGGGTCCTGTCGCGCTCTTCGGCGTCGCCGCCGCTGTCCGGGCCGCCGATGCTCCTGCCCGGGCCGGTGGACGGGTCGTCGGGTCCGGCGGTGCCGGTGGCGCCCGGGGAGTCGGTGCTGCCGGGCGTGCCGGGCAGGCCGCCGGATCCGCCGGGCAGCGGGGTGCCCGGGCTGCCGGTGGGCGAGCCGGACCAGCCGGTGGCGGAGGGGTCGGCGGCCACGACCGAGCGGCCGGGTCCGGGGTCGGACGTCAGCGGCAGGACACCGGTGCCCGCGGCCACGGCGACGCCGCCGACCGTGACGGCGGCGACCGCGGCGGCGAGCCCGTAACGGAGGGAGCGTCCCCAGGAGCGGCCGGTGCGGACCGGGGCGAGCCGGACGGCGCCGAGATCGGTGGCTGCGGTCCGCCCCGCGCGCCGGGAGGTCGCGGCAGCGACGGTGGCGGTGGCGGCGCGTTCGGCGACGGCCTCGCGGAAGGCGGCGAGCGCGGCGGCCTCGCCGGGGAGCTCTCCGCCGGGGCCGGCGGTGAGGCCGGCGGCGGGGGTGGTGCGGGCCGTGTCGAGGGCGCGGGCGAGGAGTTCCGCCTCGGCGCGGGCCGACGTGCCGACGGGGTCGACGGACTCGCCGCGCAGCAACCGCTCCGCGGCCTCCTGGTCGAGCCACTGGTACTGCTCGTCGGCCATCACATGTCCTTCTGCGTCCGCGGACGCGATTGCGTCACACCGCCGGGGCGCGCGGCCCCGGGGTGGCGGCCGCGCTGCGGAGGGACGCCGTCCAGTGCGCCGGGCGCGTCGTCGGGCGCGGCCGGGTCGCCCGCACCGAGGAGTTCGGCGAGTTTCTTGAGGCCGCGGTGGGCGGCGGTACGGACCGCGCCGGGCTTCTTGCCGAGGGTGTCGGCGGCGCTCTTGGCGTCCAGACCGACGACGACCCGCAGCACGACGGCCTCGGCCTGGTCCTGCGGCAGTTGGGCGATCAGCTGCATGGTGCTGCCGGTGGCCAGCGCTTCCAGGGCCTCGTCCGCGGTGTCGGAGTCGGCGGCCTTGTCGGTGAGTTCGGTCTCGTCGCCGCCGACGGCGGGGCGGCGGCCGCGCATCCGGATGTGGTCGAGGGCGCGGTTGCGGGCGATCCGGGCGGCCCAGCCGCGGAAGCGGTCCGCGTCGCCGCTGAACCGGTCGAGGTCGCGGGCGATCTGCAGCCAGCTCTCGGACGCCACGTCCTCTGCGTCGGCCTCGCCGACCAGGGTCCGTATGTAGCCGAGGAGCCGGGGATGCACCGCGCGGTACACGGTACGGAAGGCGCTCTCGTCGCCGTCCTGCGCGGCGAGCACTGCGGCCGTCAGCTCCGCCTCGTCCCCCAGCACTCCCCACACCTGTCCGTCGTCGCGCTCATCGCGGCTGGTCGTCACCGCCACGCCGCCCAGGGCGCAGCAGAACGCTACGTCCTATTCGGGCGCCGCGTCCACGCGGGTCCGATTCTTTGTGCAAGTCACAACTTCCCGGCTTCCTGCCGGGGGCGGGCCGGGACGGGTGAAACGGAGGTGTGACAGAAAACGCATGCGCGGCGCTGTAGGGAGTACGGGGCCGTGCTGCGGCCCCGCGGACGACGACCGGGGCCTCTCCTGTGGGGGGTGGCGGCCCCGGTCGTCTTCCTTTTCGGCGCCTGTGACCAGGCGTGTCGGGCGGCCTCGGCCGGACAGGCCCAAGGCCGCCGCCCCCTCCTTTCGACTCCCTTCAGCCCGCTGCCGGCCCGGTGGCCCGCTGCCGGCGGGTGCGCAGCCAGCGGCGCGCGGAGACCGCGGCGGCTACATGGCAGCCCAGGCCGATGGCGACGGCCATGAGGGGGACCTTGGTGCCGAGCCACAGATGGAGGGCCAGGCCCGCCAGGATCAGCACGACGGCGGAGACGCGGAGGGCGCGGTGACCGCGCGGGGCGGCGTTCACGCCGCCTGCTCCGGCTTCGTGGCACGGACGTAGTGGATCCACGGATGCAGGTCGCCGGCGTCGATCCCGGTGAACCCGGCGTCCGCCACCAGCGGGGCGAGGAGATGCACGGGGTTGTGCTCCATCACGGGTCCGGTGACAGCGCCGACCAGGTGGCGGGCGAGGGGGTTGGCGGGCGGGCGGAAGTCGGCGAGCAGGAGCCGCCCGCCGGGGCGCAGCACCCGGTGCATCTCGGCGACGGCGCGGGCGCGGACGTCCTCGGGCAGGTGGTGGATCATCAGGCTGCTGACCACGACGTCGAACCGGCCGTCCGGGCCGGGCAGGGCTTCGGCGATGCCGTCCGTGAAGGTGCAGTCGGTCCGCCCGGCGGCCCGCCGCCGGGCGTGGGCCAGCACGTCCGGGGAGGGATCGACGCCCACGACGCTGCCGGCCGGGGCCACCGCGTCGGCGATGTGCAGGGTGAGATAGCCGGTGCCGCAGCCGACGTCGAGGGCGCGGTCGCCGGGGCGGGCGCCGCTGAGTTCGGCCAGGCGCGTGAAGACGTGGCGGCGCCGGCCGCCGAAGAACACGGCGCCGAAGACTTCGTAGGCGCGCCCGTGGGTCAGGGTCTGCCCGTCGGTGCGGGAGTCCCGGGTGCCGTGGAGAAAGCGTGCGAGTTCCATGCGAGCCCTTTCTTAGTCGCCACTAAGTAATGAACTTAGTGGCGACTAAGTTATTCGGCAAGGGTGACTACAATGCGGGGGTGTCCACCGCCACGCCCTCCGGCAAGCCCAGACGCCCGCGGCTGAGCGCGGCCGAGCGCCGCGCGTCGATCCTCACCGCGGCGACCGACGTCTTCGCCGAACACGGCTACCAGCGGAGCAAGATGTCCGAGGTGGCGCGGCGAGTGGGCGTCAGCGAGCCGGTGGTGTTCCAGAACTTCGGCTCCAAGGCGGCCGTGTTCACGGCCGTTCTGGAGCACGCCGCGGGGCAGCTGACCGAGGGACTGCGGACCTGGAACGGACGCTGCCCGAGCGTCGGCGCATGGCTGACCGAACTCCTCGCGCCCGAGCACCTGGCCGACGTGCACGCGAGGGGCACCCTCGGCGTGCTCTTCGCGGACGCCATGACCCTCACGACCGAACCCGCGGTTCTCGACGCGGCCCGGCGCGGCAACCGGCTCATGGCACTGACGCTCACCGACCTGCTCACCGAGGGGCAGCGCGACGGCAGCGTCCGATCCGACCTCGACCCGGCGACCGGCGCCTGGTGGCTGATGTCGCTCCTGGCCTCCCAGAGCTTCCGGTTCTCCGTGGCACCGGATCCGGCCCGCCAGGAGGCCGGACTCGCATCCCTGACCCTGCGGGCACTGATCGCCGACCAGGGCGCATGAGCATTGTCAACCATCGGTTGACACCACCCGACTGTCAACCTAGGGTTGCACTCATGACGAATCCACTCGGCATGAACGACCCTGTGCGGCTCGACGACCTGATCGAGGCGATCAAGCGGTCCCACCCGGACGACGCCCTCGACCAGCTGTCCGACGCGGTCATCGCGGCGGACCACCTCGGCGACATCGCCGACCACCTCATCGGCCACTTCGTGGACCAGGCCCGGCGGACCGGCGCCTCCTGGACCGACATCGGCAAGAGCATGGGCGTCACCCGGCAGGCGGCCCAGAAGCGTTTCGTCCCCAAGGACGACAGCGGGGCGGACGCGGCGAAGATGGACCCGAACGCCGGCTTCAGCCGGTTCACGCCCCGGGCCCGGAACGTGGTGATGGCCGCGCAGAACGAGGCCTCCGCCGCCCGCAACGACAAGACGGTCCCGGCGCACCTCGCGCTCGGCCTGCTCGCCGAGCCGGACGGACTCGCGGGCCACTGGATCACCGGCCAGGGCGTCACCCTCGACGAGGTGCGCACGGCGGTCGCGGCGACGCTGCCGCCGGCCGTCGAGGAGGTGCCCGCGCTCATCCCGTACGACGCGGACGCCAAGAAGGTCCTGGAACTGACGTTCCGGGAGGCCCTGCGGCTCGGCCACAACTACGTGGGCACCGAGCACATCCTGCTGGCGCTGCTGGAGTTCGAGGACGGCAAGGGCACGCTCGCGGGCCTCGGCCTCGACAAGGCGAAGGCGGAGCGGGAGATCGCCGAGGCCATCGCCTCGCTGGCGATCGCGGCGCCCGACCAGGACCAGGACCAGGACCAGGACCAGCAGGCCTGATTCCCGTACGGCCTCCGGCTCAGGCGGTACGCGCCCTGCGGGAGACGACCGCCCGCAGGACGCGGCCGCCCTCGGTCGAGAGGTCGCGGGCGCGGCGCAGGCCGGTCGGGCCGTGGGCGGCCGACTCCAGGACGGCCTGCTGGCGCTGGAGCTCGCCCGCGTGGAGCGGGCCCGTGCCGGTGGCGTCGAGGGCGGCGTGGACACCGAGCGCCGCCTCGGAGCAGGTGCGGGTCCAGTCCCGCAGCGGGCCCTCGGTCCAGTCGGCGGGCGCGTCGTCGAGCATCGCGCGCACCGGCGCGGCGCTCTCGGCCGCGCCCTCGCCCTCGTCGGCCAGTTCCACCCGCGCCTTGGCGACGGCCTCGCCCCAGGCGGCGCCGTCGCCGCGGGCGACCGCGGCCCACACCGGGCGCAGCACCTCCGCGCCCTCCGGTGCGAGCAGCGGCAGGCACCGGTCGAGGCAGGCGAGTCCGGCGGCCGCGAGGGCACGCTCGTCCGCGCGGTCGATCAGTTCCTGCAGGCTCGTGCTCGTCGCGGACATCATGGACGCCTCCTCGCCGGCGGTGCGGGCTCAGTACTTCCTCTACTGCGCCAGCTGGCGCGTTTTCGTCACTGCGCGGCCGGAATCATGCCATTCGCCTTGAGGTGCTGCATAGAGGTCAGTCGGCGTACGAACAGGATCGCGAGCACCGCGGCGACGGCCTTGACGACGTAGGTCGCGAGCGACCACCAGGTCGCGGAGAGCAGGGCGTCGACGGTCTCCGCCCGGAGGAACATCTGCGAGGTGCTCCAGTGCATCAGCATGCTCACGGCAAAGGCGGCCCACCAGCCGTTGAGCAGCGCCAGCTCGCCGGGGCCGTCCGCCGCGTAGGGCGCCATACGGCTGGCGCGCCAGATCTCGGCGGCGATGTTACGAGGGATCCACAGGTTGCCGATCGGGACGAACCAGCCACCGATGGCCCAGCCGGACCCACGGCTCTGCAGGTCACCGGCCCACACCTGGGCGTTCTGCCGCAGCCGGTGGAACCAGACGATGAAGACGACCACGGTCGCCGTGAACACCAGGAGCGACAGGCTGACGACCACGCTCACACCCGGCGCCCCGAGCAGGGAATTGCCGCTGAGGAGCGGGTCGTCGGCCGTCAGGGTGCCGACTTCGAGCAGACCGAGCAGCACGTCGAAGACGATATTGACGGCGAGCAGGGCCACGACGGCGTACGAAAGGCCCTTCGGATTGCGGAGCATGACGGAGCGATCCCCCCAGGGACGAGACGGCGCCCCCTCCCCGAGAGCACCGGGCGGCCGCCCGGCCGCCGAGTCCGGGACCGTACGGCACGCGTGACGCCGTGTCCACGCAAAAAGGGCCCGAAACGCCCAGGTCAGCCGCGCACCTTCGCCGCGAGCGCCTGGAACGCCGGCCAGCTCAGCGCCGGCTTCCGCGCGTCCCACAGCTTCTGCGCCGTCGCCGTCAGCGGCATCCGGATCCCGTCGGCGACCTGCGCCTGGGTCTGGGCGTTCGCCAGGTCGCACCAGACGGCGAAGCTGCCACCGAGGATCTGGGGGTCGTAGCGGGCGGGGACGGGGGTGGTGCCGCGGAGCACGAGCGGGGTCCACTGCTCGTAGATGCGCCGGCCGGTGGGGTACGTGAAGTTGTTGGGCTGGCCGAGCACGTAATAGAGGTACTCGTCGTTGTAGTTGATCATCTTGCGGCCGGCGCTCAGGTACGAGGTCGGGGTGCGGGCGCCGATCTCCCGGCCGGTCCAGTAGGCGACCTGGAGGTCCTGGGCCGGGGCGGCGACGCCGCCGGTGAAGAAGCCGTCGTTCCAGGCGCGCAGCGCCTTGCCCGTCGGGCGGACGACCGCCGCGCGGTCGTTGAGCCAGCCAGTGGCCAGATCCTGGACCCGGCCCGAGGAGCCGTACTTCGCCGTCGCGGCGCGGGCGAGCTGCGGATAGGTCGCCTCGGGGTTCTTCGACATCAGGGCCACGTACTCGTCGCCGCCGAGATGCCAGTACGCGCCGGGGAAGAGGCCGGTGTACTCGCGGAGCAGCTCGTCCACGAGCCGCGCGGCGGCCGGCTTGGAGATGTCGACCGCGCCGCGCGGGGTGCGGCCGGTCGCGCTGACCAGCTGGAGGTCGGGGTGGGCGGCGATCACCGCGCCGAGGTGTCCGGGCGAGTCGATCTCGGGGACGACCTGGATGTGCAGGCTCTGCGCGAGGGCCACGATCCGGCGCACCTCGGCCTTGCTGAGGTGCCGTTCGGAGACGATCTCGGGGTGACTGTCGGAGGCGATCCGGAAGCCCTGGTCGTCGGAGAAGTGCAGGCCGAGCTGGTTGAGCTTGAGGTCGGCCATCTCGCGCAGCCGGCCCTCGATCCACTCCGCCGTGAAGTACTTGCGGGCGATGTCGACCATGAGTCCGCGCTGCGGCTTCGCCGGGGCGTCCGTGACGGTGCCCTCGGGCATCGCGCCGGTGGCCCTGACGGACTGTTTGAGGGTGCGGGTGCCGTAGAAGACGCCCGCCTGGTCGGGGCCGGTGATGCGGATGCCGCCGTCGCGGACGGCGAGGGTGTACGACTCGGCGGCGCCGTCGCCGCCGAGGGCGAGGGTGATGTCGCCGGGGCGGGCGGCGGCGGTGCCGCGGTACGGGATGCGCAGCTCGCCGGCGAGCAGCTTCGCCTCGTCGCCGAGCGCGGTCCCGTCGTTCGCGGCGACCACGACGCCGGTGTCCGGGCCGGGCTTCCAGCCGGGGCCGCGGGCCGCCTGGTGGGCGCGGACGGCGGGGATGACCTTCGGTGTGCTGGAGAGCGGGTACGTCGGGGGCGGCGTCGGGCTCGGGGGCGTGGGCATGGCCGAGGACGGGGCCGAGACCGAGGCCGAGGAGGTCGAGGCGGACGGGCCGGTGCCGGCGGGCGGCTCGGAGGAGGGTCCGTTCGAGCAGGCCGCCACGGTGACCAGTGCCACCGCGGCCGCCATCAGCGCGGGGCCCCGCCGGGGCCCCCGTATGGAGTACCGCATCACCCGGAATCCTCCCTCATCGCACGAACCCCGGCATCCCGGGCTCTCTGTCCACTGCCGGGACGAAACCCACTCGTCCAGGTGAAATTCGCGCACCCGTCGGACACTTCCCCCTTCCCGCCGATAGCGTGGCGTCACACTCACCCCACTGATCTCCCCCGACACCTTCACGTGTCGCCACGTCTCGACACGTCTCGCTTCCGGAGTCCCCGCTGACCAGCGACATCCACGCCGCACCCTGCCGGACCCCGATCCCTCCCGCCATACCCGCCCAGCAGGCCGCAGACCGGCAGCCGACCGGTCTCGTGCGGCTCAACGCGGCCCCGCAGGGCCTCGCCGAGCAGTGGCTGCTCGGCTGCTGCGGCAGCCGCCGCTGGGCCGAACGGGTGGCGGCGCACCGGCCGTACCCGACCCTCGACGCGCTGCTCGCCGCCGCCGACGAGGCCGGTTACGACCTGTCCCGGGCGGACCTCGACGAGGCGCTGGCCCGCGAGACCGCGGCCCTCCCGCACCCGGACGCGCCGCCGGCCGCCCGCACCGCGCTGGGCGCCGCCCTCGGCGCGTACGAGGCGAGCTTCGGGCACGCCTTCGTGATCAGCCTGGACGGGGTCCCGGCGGGGGAACGCCTCGACCAGGTGCTCGCGGGCATCCGGTCACGGCTCGGCAACGACCGCGAGGAGGAACGGGTGGTCGCCGCCGAGGAACTGCGCCGGCTCGCCCGGACGCGGCTCACCCGCCTCGTCCGGCCCGCCCGGCTCACCCGTTCGGCCGACGGGGCGTGAATTCGTCCGGAATGCGGCGATCCGGGGCTGAACGATGGTCCGTCCGTGCATCTTTGATCACACCTTCGGACCCCGCGCGAGCGAACCGACAAGTCGTCGCTACGATGACCGGGGCCGGTGGACCGTACCCGGCCGGGCCAGACCGACACAAGAAGCCGGCCGGCCCTGATCCCCGCTCCCGGAGAGGGTTTTTCCGTGCCGGCTGGAACGCTGTACCGCGGCCGGGAAGGAATGTGGTCCTGGGTGGCTCACCGAGTCACCGGCGTCCTCATCTTCTTCTTCCTGTTCGTACACGTGCTGGACACCGCTCTCGTCCGCGTCTCCCCCGAGGCGTACGACGAGGTCGTCGCGACGTACAAGACGCCGATCGTCGCTCTGCTGGAGTACGGCCTCGTCGCCGCCATCCTCTTCCACGCGCTGAACGGTCTCCGTGTCATCGCCGTGGACTTCTGGTCCAAGGGCCCGCGCTACCAGAAGCAGATGCTCTGGTCCGTCGTGGGCATCTGGGTCGTGCTGATGGCGGGCTCGCTGTACCCCGTCCTCGGCCACGCCGCACGTGAACTGTTCGGGAGCTGACGCCACTCATGTCCGCTGACACGACCTCCGCCGCCATCGGCCCCGTCGAGGGCGCCGCCTACGGCGTGGACAACCCCGCCCCGTACATCGAGGCCCCCCGCAAGCGCACGAGCAAGACCCCGCGGGCGACCCGAGGCAACTTCGAGATGGCCGCATGGCTCTTCATGCGCCTCTCGGGCGTCGTCCTCGTCGTCCTGGTCCTCGGCCACCTGCTGATCCAGCTCTTCCTGGACGGCGGCGTCTCCAAGATCGGCTTCGCCTTCGTGGCCGGCCGCTGGGCGTCCCCGTTCTGGCAGGTCTGGGACCTGCTGATGCTGTGGCTGGCCATGCTCCACGGCGCCAACGGCCTCCGCACGGTCGTCAACGACTACGCGGAGCGCGCCAACACGCGCCTGTGGCTCAAGGGCCTGCTGTACACCGCCACGGTGTTCACCATCCTTCTGGGCACGCTGGTGATCTTCACCTTCGACCCGAACATCCGCTAGGCACGGGGCTGAGGTAATCCACGTCATGAAGATCCACAAGTACGACACCGTCATCGTCGGCGCCGGCGGCGCCGGCATGCGCGCCGCCATCGAGGCGACGAAGCGCAGCCGCACCGCCGTGCTGACGAAGCTGTACCCGACCCGCTCCCACACGGGCGCCGCGCAGGGCGGCATGGCCGCCGCGCTCGCCAACGTGGAGGAGGACAACTGGGAGTGGCACACCTTCGACACGATCAAGGGCGGTGACTACCTGGTCGACCAGGACGCCGCCGAGATCCTGGCGAAGGAGGCCATCGACGCCGTCCTCGACCTGGAGAAGATGGGTCTCCCCTTCAACCGCACCCCGAAGGGCGAGATCGACCAGCGCCGCTTCGGCGGCCACTCCCGCAACCACGGCGAGGCCCCGGTCCGCCGCGCGTGCTACGCCGCCGACCGCACCGGTCACATGATCCTCCAGACGCTGTACCAGAACTGCGTCAAGGAGGGCGTGGAGTTCTTCAACGAGTTCTACGTCCTGGACCAGCTGATCACCGAGGTCGACGGCGTCAAGAAGTCGGCCGGTGTGGTCGCCTACGAGCTGGCCACCGGCGAGATCCACGTCTTCCAGGCGAAGTCCGTGATCTACGCGTCCGGCGGCACCGGCAAGTTCTTCAAGGTGACCTCCAACGCGCACACCCTGACCGGTGACGGCCAGGCCGCCTGCTACCGCCGCGGTCTGCCCCTGGAGGACATGGAGTTCTTCCAGTTCCACCCGACGGGCATCTGGCGCATGGGCATCCTGCTGACGGAGGGCGCCCGCGGTGAGGGCGGCATCCTCCGCAACAAGGACGGCGAGCGCTTCATGGAGAAGTACGCGCCGGTCATGAAGGACCTCGCGTCCCGTGACGTCGTCTCCCGCTCCATCTACACGGAGATCCGCGAGGGCCGCGGCTGCGGTCCCGAGGGCGACCACGTCTACCTGGACCTGACGCACCTTCCGCCGGAGCAGCTGGACGCCAAGCTCCCGGACATCACCGAGTTCGCCCGTACGTACCTCGGCATCGAGCCGTACACGGACCCGATCCCGATCCAGCCCACCGCGCACTACGCCATGGGCGGCATCCCGACCAACGTCGAGGGTGAGGTCCTGGCGGACAACACCACCGTCGTCCCGGGTCTGTACGCGGCCGGCGAGGTCGCCTGCGTGTCGGTGCACGGCGCCAACCGCCTGGGCACCAACTCGCTGCTCGACATCAACGTCTTCGGGCGCCGCGCGGGCATCGCCGCCGCCGAGTACTCCCACAAGCACGACTTCGTCGAGCTGCCGGAGAACCCGGAGGCCCAGGTCGTCGCGCAGATCGAGAACCTGCGCAACTCCACGGGCACCGAGCGGGTCGCCGACCTGCGCCGCGAGCTCCAGGAGACGATGGACGCCAACGTGATGGTGTTCCGTACCGAGCAGACCATCAAGACGGCCGTCGAGAAGGTCGCCGAGCTGCGCGAGCGCTACAAGAACGTGTCCATCCAGGACAAGGGCAAGCGCTTCAACACCGACCTCCTGGAGGCCATCGAGCTGGGCAACCTGCTCGACCTGGCCGAGGTCATGGCCATCTCGGCCCTGGCGCGCAAGGAGTCCCGCGGCGGTCACTACCGCGAGGACTACCCGACCCGCGACGACGTCAACTTCATGCGCCACACCATGGCGTACCGCGAGGTCGGCGAGGACGGCTCCGAGTCTGTCCGTCTCGACTACAAGCCGGTCGTCCAGACCCGCTACCAGCCGATGGAGCGTAAGTACTGATGGCTACCCCCGTTCTGGACAAGGTGGAGAAGGATTCCGCCGCGTCCCCGTACATCACGGTCACCTTCCGGATCCGCCGCTTCAACCCCGAGGTGTCGGACGCGGCGGTCTGGGAGGACTTCCAGATCGAGATCGACCCGAAGGAGCGTGTGCTCGACGGTCTCCACAAGATCAAGTGGGACCTGGACGGCACGCTGACCTTCCGTCGCTCGTGCGCGCACGGCATCTGCGGCTCGGACGCGATGCGGATCAACGGCAAGAACCGGCTCGCCTGCAAGACGCTGATCAAGGACATCAACCCCGAGAAGCCGATCACCGTCGAGGCCATCAAGGGCCTCACGGTGCTGAAGGACCTCGTGGTCGACATGGACCCGTTCTTCCAGGCGTACCGGGACGTCATGCCGTTCCTGGTCACCAAGGGCAACGAGCCGACGCGTGAGCGCCTGCAGTCCGCCGAGGACCGCGAGCGCTTCGACGACACCACCAAGTGCATCCTGTGCGCCGCGTGCACGTCGTCCTGCCCGGTCTTCTGGAACGACGGCCAGTACTTCGGCCCGGCCGCGATCGTCAACGCGCACCGCTTCATCTTCGACTCGCGTGACGAGGCGGGCGAGCAGCGCCTGGAGATCCTGAACGACAAGGACGGCGTGTGGCGTTGCCGCACGACGTTCAACTGCACGGACGCCTGCCCGCGTGGCATCGAGGTCACGAAGGCGATCCAGGAGGTCAAGCGCGCGCTGATCACGCGCCGCTTCTAGCCTCTTTGACGCGCCCCTCGCACCGCTCGGCGCCTGGGGCGCCTCACGGGCTTCGGGGCCGCTGCGGCGGCCTCCGACCGCCGGTGCGTGGCTGGGCCCCGTCTCCCCCGGGAGGCGGGGCCTTCGCGTACCCGGGCCCGCGGGGCGCTCCGGGTGACACACATGTGCCAGGATCTGGGGCAGAGTTGATGCCCAAGAAGGACGGGGACTACTGATGAGCGATCCGAACCCTTACAAGTCCGGTGACTCCGGGAGCTACGAGTGGGGGCCGGGCCAGCAGGCCGGGACGCCCGGGTACGGGTACCCGCAGACCCCGCCGCCGCCCGCCTACCAGCCGACCCTCGCGGGCGGGCTTCCGGTGCCGGCCCAGCAGCCGCCGATGGGCGGCGGGGCGCCGCTGGTGAGCCTCGGCGACATCACGGTGGTCGGCGACCAGATCATCACCCCGGCCGGGAACATGCCGCTGCGCGGCGCGGTGTGGAACGCGACGGACATGTCGCGCACCGAGGAGAGGATGCCGACCGTCGCCATCGTGCTCGCGATCATCTTCTTCCTGTTCTGCCTCCTCGGCCTGCTCTTCCTCCTGATGAAGGAGAAGAAGACCACCGGCTTCATCCAGGTCACCGTCACCAGCGCCGGCCGGCACCACTCGACGATGATCCCGGCGACCGGCCCGGACTCCTTCCACTGGGTGATGGGCCAGCTCAACTACGCGCGCTCGCTGAGCGTCTGACGGTACGGCTGGAGGGGGGTGTCCCGCGTGGGACACCCCCCTCAGCCGTGTTCTCGGCCCTACCAGTGCGGGTTGGCCGGGTTCTCCTCGGCGGCCAGCATGATCCGGCGCAGCAGGTCGTTGAGAGTCGTGCGCTCCTCGGGGCCGAGGACGCCGATCAGCCGCTCCTCCTCGTGGCCGAGGACGTCCATCGCGCCGAGCCAGGTCTCGCGGCCGGAGCCGGTGAGTTCGACGACCACCCGGCGCCGGTCGGTCGTGGACGGGCTGCGGCGGACGAAGCCGCGCTTCTCCAGGGCGTCGAGGCGGCCGGTGACGGAGGCCGGGGCGAGGTCGAGGTCCTGGGCGAGTTCGGAGGGCGCGGCGCTGCCGCCGCGGCCGGCGAGCTTGTGGAGGGTGTCGAACTCGTGGCGTTCGAGCTCGAAGTCGACGAGGCACTGCTCGCGCACCCGGCGGAAGTGGACGGAGAGCTTCTTCATCCGGGTGACCGCGCCCTCGACGTCCGGATCGAGCCCGGGCAGCACCGGCAGCCAGCGCGCGACATGCTCGTCGGTCCAGTCGCGCGGCGCGTCGGGCGCAACCGCGTCGGGCTCGCCCCGCGCCTCGCCCCGCGCCTCGCGCCTCGCCTCGCGCGGTTCCTCGGTCGGTGCCATGAGTTGATCGTACGTCGGTGGCCCGGGCGCGCCCGTCGGCCGAAGCACTCACTTCGCCGGCAAACTATTTCGTTGACGAATTATTCGGCACCGAAATACTCTGCGGGCCATGCCTGCCACCACCGCGCCACTCCGGCGCCCGCCCGCCCCTCATCCGCTGCGCACCCGCTCCTTCCGGCTGCTCTTCACCGGGCGCGCCCTCTCCCTGCTCGGTGACGCCGTCATCCCGGCGGCCCTCGCCCTCGCCGTCCTCGAAGCCACCGGCTCCACCTCGGCGCTCGCCCTGGTGCTGGCCTGCTCGATGGTGCCCAAGCTGCTCCTGCTGCCCCTCGGCGGTGTCGCCGGCGACCGCTTCGACGCCCGCACGATCGCGCTCGCCATGGACCTCGTCCGCTGCGTCACCCAGCTCGTCGTCGGCGTGCAGCTCCTCGGCGGTACGCCCTCGCTGGCCCTCATCGCGGGCGTCGAGGTGATCGGCGGCGCGGCCGGCGCCTTCGCCATGCCCACCTCCGCGCCACTGGTGAAGGGCACGGTGCCGGCGGAGAGCCTGCAGCGGGCGAACGCGGCCATGGCGGTGGCACACAGCGCGAGCCGGGTCGGCGGCCCCGCGCTCGCCGGGACCCTGATCCTCACCGTGGGCCCCGGCTGGGCCTTCGTCCTGGACGCGGCGAGCTTCGCGATCAGCGCCGCGCTGCTCTGCGCCGTACGGGTCAAGCGCGTCGAGCAGGCCGAGGGGACCGAGGGGGCCGGCCCGGAGGCGCGGCGCTCGCTCCTCGCCGATCTGCGGGAGGGGTGGTACGAGGTCCGCACCCGCGACTGGTACTGGAGCAGCCTGATCGGCCACAGCGCCTGGAACGGTGCCGCAGCGGTCCTGATGACCCTCGGCCCGGCGCTCGCCCGCGACCGCCTCGGCGGGGACATGGCGTGGGTCGCCCTCCTCCAGACGGGGGCCGTCGGGCTGCTGCTCGGCTCACTCGTCGCCGACCGGGTCCGCCCCCGCCGCCCGGTGCTCGTCGCCGACCTCGGACTCGCCCTGTACGCGCTGCCGCTGCTGCTCCTCGCGGGCGGCGCGCCGGCCGTGGCGGTCATCGGCGCGTACGGGCTCGCCCAGGCCGGGCTCGGGTTCCTCAACCCGGTCTGGGAGACCGCGGTCCAGCGCGCCGTCCCCGAGCGCGCGCTCGCGCGCGTCACCTCGTACGACTGGCTGCTCTCCTTCGCGGCGATGCCCCTGGGCTACGCCCTCGCCCCGCTCGCCGCCTCCGCCCGTGGGCCGGAACTCCCCCTCGTGGTGGCGGCGGTGGCGGTGGCGGGCTGCTGCCTGGGCTCGGCGCTGCTGCCGGGCGTACGGCGCTTCACGAGCGACTAGGACGACCTGTCGACCTCCGCCAGGAAGGCGCCGAGCAGCCGGGCGGTCTCCTCGGGGCGTTCCAGGGCGGGGAGGTGGCCCGCCCAGTCGAGGGTCACCCGGCGTACGTCCGGGAAGAGGCCGGCGAGGCGGTCGCCCATGGCGGCGAAGTCGGGGAGGTCGTGGGCGCCGGTGGCGACGAGGGCGGGGACGCCGATCACGGCGAGGTCCTGGTCGGCGACCTCGACGGCGCCCGGGGCGAACGCGTCGGGGGCGGGCAGCTGGAGCTCGAAGGCGCGGGTCTGCATCCGCCGGACCCGTTCGCGGGCGTCGGCATCGGCGTCCGGGCCGAGCCAGAAGTCCACGTTGAGGGTGGCTGCACCCGCGAGGTCGCCGGCCACGAGCAGCTCGCGCTCACGGGCGAAGAACGCGCGCAGTTCGGGGCCGGCCTCGTGGCCGGGGGCGGCGGCGCAGAGCAGTGCGAGCGCGGTCGTGCGGCCGGGGTGGCGGACGGTGAACTCCAGGGCCACCTCGCCGCCGGCGGAGGAGCCGACGAGCGCGGCACGCTCGACGCCGAGGTGGTCGAGCAGGTCGCGGACGTCGTCGGCGTGGACGTGCGGGGCGTCGATCGGGGTCTCGCCGAAGCCGCGCAGATCGCACCGCACCACGCGGTGGCCGGCCTCGGCCAGGGCGTGGAACTGGCCGTCCCACATGTGCCGGTCACAGACGCCGGAGTGGAGCAGCAGAACGGTGCCGGGGCCGTCGCCGGTCACGTCATGAGCAAGGGTCATGCACCCGACCCTAGGGCGCGCCCGAGGACACCCACCCCACTTGAACACGTTCAAAGAGAGGTCTACAGTCATGCCTGTCAGCTTTGAACGCGTTCAAAGGAGCGTGAGGGCATGGACCTCACTGTCGTCGGGTACGTCGCCTACCTGCTCATCAGCATCGGGCTCACCGTCTGGGTCGCCCGCACCCTCAGCCGCAACGGCAAGGTCTTCCTCGCCGACGTCCTGCACGGGAACGAGAAGCTCGCGGACGCCGTGAACCATCTGCTCGTCGTCGGCTTCTACCTCGTCAACTTCGGCTTCGTCGCGCTCTACCTGCGCGGCGACGGCGCCGTGGCCGACGCCCGGCAGCTTCTGGAGGCCCTGTCGGTCAAGCTCGGCGTCGTCCTGCTCGTGCTCGGCGTGATGCACCTCGGCAACGTCTACGTGCTCAACAAGATCCGCCGCCGGGGCGTCATGGAGCGCGGCCAGGTCCCGCCGGTGCCGCCGCAGGCCTGGACCCCGCCGGCCGGCGCCTGAGCATCCCGTCATGGATCCGAACGCGCCCGTACGGCGTCTGACCGTCCTCTACGACGCCGACTGCCCGCTCTGCGTCCATCTGCGCCAGTGGCTGCTCCGGCAGCCGCAGTTGGTGCCCCTGGACCTCGTACCGGCCGGCTCCCCCGAGGCGCGGCGGCGCTTCCCGGAGCTCGACCACACGGACACCCTGCGGGAGATCACCGCCGTCGGCGACGGCGGCCAGGTCTACCGCTCCACCGACGCCTGGATCGCCTGCCTCTGGGCCCTGGCCGAACACCGGCC
This sequence comes from Streptomyces sp. NPDC048623, assembly GCF_040650755.1. Classification (NCBI taxonomy): domain Bacteria; kingdom Bacillati; phylum Actinomycetota; class Actinomycetes; order Kitasatosporales; family Streptomycetaceae; genus Streptomyces; species Streptomyces sp. NPDC048623. The sequence goes on along the minus strand of NZ_JBEZHV010000023.1, from coordinate 32,647 downwards.
CCGGGCCCACTGGCTGGCCACGCCCACGGGCCGGCCGTTCGCCCGGGCCACCGTCCTCGCCGCCGCGAAATGGCGCGAGGCCCTGAAGTCCGGGTCCGGGACCGGGACCGGGGCCGGGGCCGGGGCCGAAGGCAGCGCGGACGGCTGCGCCGAGGGACGGTGCGAGGCACCGCCCGTGGCCGACTAGGCTCGGGATCGTGAAGGACGCGATGGAAGAGAAGCCCGCGGCGGCCGACAAGCCGGCCAAGGCGCCCAAGAGCGAGCAGACCCGCGCACTCATCCTGGAGACCGCGCTCCGCCTGTTCAAGGAACGCGGTTACGACAAGACGACCATGCGGGCCATCGCGCAGGAGGCGGGCGTCTCGGTCGGCAACGCGTACTACTACTTCTCTTCCAAGGAGCACCTCGTCCAGGGCTTCTACGACCGGATCGCCCAGGAGCACCAGGCGGCCGTCGCGCCGGTCCTGGAGGGCGGCGAGACGGACCTGGCCGTCCGGATCCGCGGGGTGCTCCTGGCCTGGCTCGACATCGCGGAGCCGTACCACGAGTTCGCGGCCCAGTTCTTCAAGAACGCGGCCGACCCGGACAGTCCGCTCAGCCCCTTCTCCCCCGAGTCGGAGGGGCCGCGCGAGGCGGCGATCGAGGTGCACCGCCGGGTCATCGCCGGGGCCAAGGTGAAGGTCGACCCGGAGCTCGCCGAGCCGCTGCCGCGGCTGCTGTGGCTCCAGCAGATGGGCCTGGTGCTGTTCTGGGTGTACGACCGCTCCGAGGGCGCCGCCAACAGCCGCCGCCTGGTGGAGCGGCTCTCCCCGGTCACCGCCCGGGCGATCTCGCTCTCCCGCTTCCGGATCCTGCGCCCGCTGGTCACGGACGTGCACGACGTCCTGTCCGACTTCATGCCGACGGCGGCGGGCATGGCGGCCTCGGGCAAGCCGAAGCGGAGCACCGTCTCCCGCAAGTCCTGAGCGCAGGGTTCAAGGGGACTCAAGGCGACTCAAGGGGAGGGGCCCCGGACCGTTTCCAGGTCCGGGGCCCCTCCCCTTGCGCGCGTGCGTACGCGGGCTAGATCCAGCTGAGTTCCCACAGGCGCCACACGCCCGTGCCGTCCGTCAGGTACTGCGAGCCGGCGACTTCCTCCGTCGACAGCACGTAGTCCTTCTTCTGCCACAGCGGCACCAGCGGTACGTCCTTGGCGACCTCGTCCTGGATGGCCTTGAAGTCGGTGGTCGCACGGCCGCGGTCGCTGTACTGCTGGGTGGAGGCGATCAGCGAGTCGACCTTGTGGCTGGAGTACCCGTTCTTCAGCGCGTTGCCGGTCCCGACGAGCGGGGCGGTGAAGTTGTCGGAGTCGGCGAAGTCCGGGAACCAGCCGATGGGGTAGACGTCGAACTTGCCCGCCGCGTACTCCTTCTGGAAGTTCTGCCAGTCCACCGACGTGACCGTCACCTTGAACAGGCCGGTCTCCTCCAGCTGCTTCTTGATCTCGGCGGCCTCGGCGGCGTACGTGGCGTCCTTGCGGTGGCCGAGGGTGAACTTCACCGGCGTGTCGACGTCCGCGGCCCGCAGCAGCTGCTTGGCCTTGGCGGCGCTGGGCTCCGGGAAGCTGTCGTAGAAGGCGGTGCTGTGGCCGACGAAGCCCTGCGGGATGAGGGAGTAGAGCGGCTCGACGGTGCCCTTGTAGGGGCCGGTGACGATGGCCGGGCGGTCGATGACCGCGGCGATGGCCTTGCGGACCGCCTTGTTCGCCATCACCTTGCCGGGGCGGGTGTTGAAGTTGAGGTTGCGGATCTCGGCGCTGGCCGCCTCGGTGACCCGCATGCCGTCGTTCGACTCGTCGCCGAGCGTGTTGAGGAAGTCCGGCGGCATCTGCCGGTGGGCCACGTCCACCTGCTTGCCCTTCCAGGCTTCGGCGAGCGCCTCGGACTCCTTGAAGTACTTCACGACGACCGTGTGACCGGCCTTGGCGACGGCGCCCTTGTAGCGGGGGTTGGGCTCCAGGCGGGCGCTGACGCCCGGCTCGTACTCCTTGAGGATGTACGGCCCCGAGCCGTCCACCGCGTTGCCGTCGCGCAGGCCCTTCGCCGGGTACGTGGTGTGGTCGACGATCGACCCGGCACCGGTGGCCAGCTTCAGCGGGAAGGTGGCGTCCCTGCCGCTGAGCTGGAAGGTCACCTTCTGCCCGGCCGCCCGGACGCTCTTCAGGGTCGGGAAGAGCGGCGCGGGGCCGACGTCCGCCTTGATCGCGAGCATCCGCTCGAACGAGTAGCGCACGTCCTCACCGGTGATCTTGTGACCGTTGGAGAAGGTGAGGTCGTCGCGGAGCGTGCACTCGTACGTGCTGAGCTTCGTGCCGATGAAGCGGCAGTTCTCGGCCGCGTCCGGGACCGGGGTGGTGAAGCCCGGCTTGAAGCTCAGCAGCGACTGATAGATGTTGCTGTAGATCGCCCAGGAGCCGGCGTCGTACGCGCCGGCCGGGTCCAGGGAGGTCACCTCGTCGGTCGTGCCGACGGTGATCGCATCGGTCCGGACCTCGTCGGAGGGCAGGAGTTGCCAGCCCCCGATTCCGGCCGCTACCAAGACCCCACAAATGATCAAAATGCGCAGACGGACCGTCGACCGCATGAGACGTGCTTCCTTTTTCGCGTACCCACCCCTGTCGCGACGGAATTCGGCCAGCCGCGATGAGCGCCATCCCATCACACGAATTTCACTGGTGGAAGAGTGAACCTTCACACCGCACGTATATGTCCCCGGATAGGGGATTTCAGCGGACTGAGCAGTACGTATCGGTCACCATGCACAGCGTCACCGCCCCTTTCGGGAAGGGCGGAACAACCCGGTTTCAGGCCTTTTTGGAGGCCAGCTCCACGACGGTGATGTCGGAGGGCGCGCCGACCCGGACCGGGGGTCCCCAGGCGCCCGCGCCGCGGGACACGTACAGCTGGGTGTCGCCGTAGCGCTCCAGGCCCGCGACGGTCGGATTGGCGAGCTCGGCGATGAGGCTGCCGGGCCAGAGCTGGCCGCCGTGGGTGTGGCCGGAGAGCTGGAGGTCGACGCCGTGGCGGACGGCGTCGTCGATGACGATCGGCTGGTGCGCGAGGAGCACGGCGGTACGTGACCGGTCCCGGTCCCCGAGCGCCCTGCCGAAGTCCGGCCCGTGGCCCTCGCTCTCGCCGGCGACGTCGTCGACCCCGGCGAGGTCGAAGCCCGCGCCGATCTCGACCCGGGCGTTGCGCAGCGGGTGCAGGCCGAGCTCGCGGACGTGGTCGACCCAGGCGTCGGCGCCGGAGAAGTACTCGTGGTTGCCGGTCACGAAGAAGGAGCCGTCCCTGGCCCTGAGCCGGGCGAGCGGCTCGGCGGCCGGGCCGAGGTTCTCGACCGTGCCGTCGACCAGGTCGCCGACGACGGCGACGAGATCGGGCTGGGTCGCGTTGATCGTGTCGACGATCCGCTGGGTGTGGGCGCGGCCCAGGATCGGCCCGAGGTGGATGTCGGAGACCACGGCGATCCGGTACCCGTGCGCCGCGCGCGGCAGCTTGGCGAGCGGAACGGTGACCCGCTTCACGCGCGGCCCGCGCAGCACGCCGTACGTGCCGTGGCCGACCGTGCCGACGGCGACGGCGGCGGCGGTCCCGGAGACGACCCGGTTGACGAAGAGCCGGCGGGAGAGGTCGGGGGCTTCGGGCGCCTCCGTAGCGGCTGGGGCCTCGACGGCAGCCGGTACGAGTACGGGCTCGGGCTCGGGCGCCGGTACCGCCGCCGGGGCCCGGCGGGCGAGCAGCCGCCGCAGCAGCGGCCGCAGCGGCTCCGTGACGGCGAGCGCGAGCGTCACGTACAGCAGCACCGCGAGCCACAGGAACCCGGGCCAGGCGAGCACCTGCTCCAGGACGAAGGGCGCCCCGGCCCGCCCGGAGACGAGCGCCCCGACCGACAGCACCGGCAGCACGACCACCACGGCGGTCCCGACCCGGCGGGCGACACCGCCCGCCACGGTGAGATCGCGCACGAGCCGCCGCCACAGGTACCAGTGCACGGCCGCGAGCAGCCCCAGAACCACGACAAGCACCAGCAGAAGAACCGCCACCACGCCCCGCCCCACCCCTTCTCCGCCCATCCCGAGCCCCCCACGCTACTGCCCCCCACTGGCAGCGCCCGGCGGAGCCGGTTCGATACTGGCAGGGCACGTCCACCCCCACTCCGAAGGACACCCCCATGAAGCTCAGCCGCAGCGTCTCCTGGTTCCTGCTCGCGTTCGGCGTCTGGTCCTGGGTGATCTGGGTGACCTTCGCGAAGAACTTGGCCAAGGACGGCAGCGGGCTCGCTTTCGACGACGCGGGAAACCCGACGGCGTACTTCTGGGTCCACCTCGCCCTCGCGATCACGTCGTTCATCCTGGGAACGGCCATCGGCGTCATCGGCTTCCGGGGCGTCCGCGCGGCCAAGAAGTAGGGCCCCGCCCATGCGCCACGGGGTACGGCGCACAGGCGGGGCGGTCTCGCGGGTCAGCCCGTGAGCAGAACGGGTTGATCGGGGTTGTCCAGCCAGGCGGACTCCGACGTGGCGGTCACGGTCAGCCCGAACCGCTCGGGTCCGGGACGGTCGTGCAGCAGCCACCAGGCGTGTGCGGCTTCCACTTCGTTCCAGAGCCGACGCGGGCCGTACTGCCACAGCGTGAACCGGTCGTCCGGGTTCCCGTCCCAGTCCACGGCTGCCCACGACGTGGCGTCGGTCGTGGCGACCCACAGTCGGGACGCCACCCCCTCCACGTCGGGGTTGTCGTGCCACGTCCACCACACGTCACGGAGCTTCAGCCCCATGGCGAACTGCGCGGCGAGATCGTCACCGGCCACCCGCCACGGCGGAAGTGTGGTGGTCGATTCGTCGGGCTGGTGGTCGTCGCGCACGACGTCACGGAAGATCCGCAGGTCTGTGCGCTGGTTCCTCATGAGCATGAACGCGGAGTGCGGCGAGAACGGGCCCGACGCGCTTCCACGGTCGTCCACGGTCATGCGAAGCAGCCCGTAGCAGACCCATGGGCTGTCCCACGGGGTGAGGATGAGACCCCCCGGCTTCACCTGCTCGACCCACGGGCGCGGGACGGACCGTACGGAGCACGTCGCCACGAGCCGGTCATACGGCGCGTCGGCTGGATAGCCCTCGGCTCCGTCGCCGGCGATCACGTGCGCGGGCGCAGCCTCCTTACGGAGCCGTTCCCCCGCTTCGGAAGCCAGCGCAGCATCGACCTCAACGGTCGTCACGTTCCCCGGGCCGGCTACGTGGGCCAGGAGACCAGCGTTCCACCCGGTTCCGGTGCCGATCTCCAGGACCCTGTGCCCGTCGTGCACGTCGAGCATGTGCAGCATGCGGAACACGATGCTCGGGGCGCTCGCGGACGATGACGCCCACCGCTCCCCGCCCTCGGGGTCTTCACCGTCGTTGATCTGCGTCACTACGGAGTCGTTCGCGTAGACCGCCCGCAGCCATGTTTCCGGAGCGTTCGCGCGGTCGCACGGCTCCAGCTCGTCACCCAGATAGATGCGCTCAGGCACGAACGCGGACCGGGGAACGACCCATGCCGCGCGCTCCCACTCGGGTGCCACGGGGGCGTCCAGCTCATTGTTCACCGCGCCGAGCAGATCGCGGAGGGCAATCCGCTCGGACGCCGCGAGATCCGATGTCGTCACGTGCGCTAGTCCTTCTTGTGCTTCGGCGGGTCCTTCGGCTTGGCGGTGTCGGAAGACGGCTTGGACGTGCCCGGGTCCTTGCCTCCGGAATGCTGTCCGTTGCCGCCGCCTCCGCCCTTACCCGTTCCCCATCCCATGCGTTACTCCTCCTCTGTAGCCACTAGGGGCACTTCCCCATGTGCCGGTACACGACGAGCGGGGATCCGGACTGCCCTTCCAGCGTCCCCCGGTAGACGCGCTCAAGGGACGCGATCGGCTTCATACACGCCGGGCACGTCTCGCCCCTCGGCGCGTATGTCGCGTACTCCCACTGCCTCGCGTCCGTGCCCTGATGCTGCGTCTTGCTGGTCATCCTGCGTCGTCCCCTCAGGTCGCCTTGCACTGATCGTCACGCCGCTTGCAGGGACGTTGGAACTACGTACGCTTCCCACTTTGGGACGTCCCGCATGGGGTAGAACGTCCCTGGAGAACGCGGAGCGCAGGAAGGGCAGCGAAGATGCCGAACGAACGGTTACGGGCCGTTATGGAATCCGGCGGATGGACGTACGCAACTCTTGCCGAGGTGGCGGACGTTGATCCCAAGAGTGTTGAACGATGGGCGAACCTGGGCCGGACACCGCGACGAGTGACGGCGCTCAAGGCTGCCGAGGCCCTGGGGGAAGACGTGCACGCACTCTGGCCGACGCTCAGACAGGCGCGTGCCGCACGCGCAGTCAGCCCTGAGTTGATCACCCTGTACGACCAGCGGGCAGACCTGCCCATTTCCTCGTTCATTGACCTGTTCAGTCACGCCGGCAAGCGAATCGACGTACTCGTGTACGCCGCCGTCTTCCTGCATGAGGCGTATCCCCGCCTCAACGACCTGCTGCGGGAACGGGCTGCCGAAGGGTGCAGAGTCAGAATCGCGCTGGGAGACGCCGACAGTGAGAACGTCCAACAGCGGGGAGAGGAAGAGAGGTTCGGGCACGGCATCGAGTCACGCTGCCGCCTCGCCCTGATGCACTATCGACCATTGTTGGACCTTCCGGGGGTGGAGGTCCGGACGCACGGAACCACTCTCTACAACAGCCTCTATCGCGCTGACGATCAGATGTTGGTCAACGCTCACGTGTGGGGCGTGAACGCTTATGGCGCGCCAGTCTGGCACCTTCGACGGCACGGCAACGCGGGGATGTTCGACACCTACGCGGAGAGCTTCACGGCCGTGTGGGAGACCGCCCGACCCGTGGAAGGCTGAGCTCATGGCGCGAACCGAGTACTACGACGATCCGGACGCCCCCGAGCCCAACAGCATGGTGGTAGCGGCCTCGGCCGTCGTGACCGACGACCGGGGCCGCATCCTGCTACAGCGCCGCAGGGACAATGACCTTTGGGCACTGCCTGGTGGCGGAATGGACATGGCCGATTCGTTGCCCGGAACGGCCGTGCGGGAAGTCAAGGAAGAGACGGGGCTGGACGTGGAAGTAACGGGCCTTGTGGGTACTTACACGGACCCGCGCCACATCATCGCGTACAGCGACGGTGAAGTGAGGCGACAGTTCAACGTATGTTTCCGGGCCCGGATCATCGGCGGAGGACTCAGCATCTCCGACGAGTCGACGGAGCTCCGCTTCGTCGGCCCCGAGGAACTGGACACGCTGCCCATGCATCACACCCAGCGTCTACGACTGACGCATTACCTGGAGAATCGCGATCAGCCGTACCTCGGCTGAGGTTGTCTCCTCACACGACGTGGGCGACGGCCGAAACGCGATAGCCCCGGCGGTCCGCAAGGGGCTACTGGGGCTTGGCTCAGGCGTCAGAGGACAGCCGGTGTCTCTTCGTCGTCGTTCTGGTACTCATCCGACGCAAGGCGCCGCCAGTGGAGAGTCACCCGGTCCTCGATCGCGATGTACTTCCGGGTCTCCGGGTCCCGGCCGGGGCCGACGGAGATGCCGGAGAGGAAGAGGTCAAGGAACTCGCGGCGCTTGAACACATCCCATGCCGCCCACGGGGAACCAGGACCCAACGGGTCCTCCCCCGGTTCGCGCCATGCGGACGGAACCTGAATCGCGGCGGCGGTCTGCTCGTCCAGCTCTCCCAGCCTGGCCGTGCACCGGTCCTCGAAGGTTCGGTACTGCGTCATCGTCGCGCGCCACATGGCCAGCTCGTCCCTCCCCCGGTAGAGCCCCGCCTTGCGGTCGGCCTGGAGTTCGGCGATCGAGTTTCGGACGTGCTCAAGGTGCGCTGCCGTCTCGCGCCTCGCCTCCTGGACACCGGACAGATCGCACCGGAGTGCGAATCGGAGCGCCGCCTCCGCCAGCCATCTCCTGTCCCTGTCGTCGTCGACGTCCACACCGGCAAGCCGCGCCCAGACGCACCGGGCCACGTAGTCGTCGGCGTCCTTGCGCTTGACAGCCAGACCGCCGTGGCCCTTGGGATTGGCGCACATGTAGTAGTCCTGTCCGCCGTTGTTCTTGGTCTGTCCCATAGAGCCTGTGCAGATTCCACAGGTCGTGAAGCGCCACCCGCTCAGGAGCCTGGGTGTGACCTCTCCGCCGGGCTGTCTGTTGGACTTGTTGCGCTTGCTGCGCATCTCCTGAAGTTCCAGCCACCTGGCCCCGGCGATCACGCCCCGGTGCGGTGTCAGGGGCGTCCCGCCCTCGTCCCGGGCGATGACGTTCACGTACGCCTTGCCTCGCTTCACGCGCTCGCTGGCGAAGCCTCCGACGGCCGGATGGGAGAGGATCCAGCGCACGGTCTGAGCACGCCACCGAATGGGGCTGTCCTCGTTCGATACGCGCCGTTGCTTGATGGACTGCATCCGCTTCTCGGTGGCACGGCGTTCCGCCTCTCCCGGGGCAGGCACGCCTTCCGACTCCAGCGTCGTCGCGATCTTGTTGTCCGAGATTCCGGCCAACGACATCTCCACCATGCGCTCGACAATCTCGACGTGCTCCGGGTTGTCTTGGTCCGGCTCAAGCACGGACACGACAAGGTTGCCGATCTTCTCCCGGACAGCCCTCATGCCGTACGGGGCGGAGCTGGAGTGCCGGCCGCCGACCGCCTTGATCTGGTCTTTGGCCCCGCGCAGACGCTCCGCCTTGATGTCGCTGTCCTGTTTCGCGAGCGCCGCGATCAGTGCGAAGATCGCGACGCCGATCGGGTTCGAGGTGTCGAGGAACGGTTCGAGTACGGAGACGAAGCGAACGCCGTACTTCTTGAACTCCTTGTCGATCTCCAGCGCATCGTGCGCGCCCTTGCGCGTCAGCCGGGACAGCTCGCTGACCACCACCACGTCGACCTCGCCCGCACGCACGGCGGACATGAGGTCTTCGAACGCCGGGCGGACCGCGTTGGGATCCCAACCGGACCGACCGACGTCTTTGAACGCGTGAACGACCTTCCATCCTCTACTCGCCGCCAGCGACGCACCCGCCGCCATCTGCCCGTCCGGGGAGGCCTCGGACGCATCCGGGCGCTCCTTGGACTGTCGCGCGTAGACGGCGACTCGCACTGTGTCCAGCTGCTCTGCCGGAACGGCTGAGACGAACGGTGACAAGGCCTCTCACCTGCTCTTTTGTGTGAATGTCCACTACCGGTTAGCTACTGAGGAAAACCTATCCAGATGAACCAGCACCATGGGTCGGATTCGAGTGAATGCCATGAACTGCCTCAAATGGACACCGGGATACCCGTGCCGCCATCCGCCCCACGCTCCCTGCGGACGGGTGGACGAGCGGGGACGAACCGCCCCGCGGGGTTCGGGACGGGGTTCCGGGGATGTACGTTCTCGATCGTGTCCGCTTCGAAGATGACCGCGAAGGCCGCTTTGGTGGCCACCGCCACCGCCGCTCTGCTGCCCCTGCTCGCCGCCGCTCCCGCGCACGCGGACGACAAGGTGCCGCAGCCCCAGCCGCCGGCCCGCATGTCCGCCGTCGGCGGCGCGCAGCTCTCGCTGCCGGGCACCCAGGTGCAGCTCGGGGTGGGGGCGCCGGTGCTGCCGAAGGAGCTGAGCGCGCGTTCGTGGATCGTGGCGGACGCGGAGTCCGGGAAGGTGTACGCCGCGCACAACGCGCACTGGCCGCTGGCCCCCGCCTCCACCCTCAAGATGCTGTTCGCGGACACCCTGCTGCCGAAGTTCCCCAAGACCACGAACCACACGGTTCTCCCGACCGACCTCCAGGGCCTCGGCTCCGGATCGAGCCTCGTCGGCATCAAGGAGAAGCAGACCTACAGCGTCCACGACCTGTGGCTGGGCGTGTTCCTGCGCTCCGGCAACGACGCCGTGCACGTGCTCGCGGCGATGAACAACGGCGTGGACCAGACCGTCCACGACATGCAGGCGCGCGCCGAGGAGCTCCAGGCCCTCGACACCCAGGTCAAGACGCCGGACGGCTACGACGAGCCGGGCCAGCTCTCCTCCGCGTACGACCTCACCCTCATCGCCCGCGACGGCATGCAGAACGAGGACTTCCGGGAGTACGCGGCCACCTCCCGGGCCCAGTTCCCGGGCGAGGCGAAGCCGGGCAAGAAGCGCGAGACCTTCGAGATCCAGAACACCAACCGGCTGCTGACCGGTGACATCGGGGTCGCCCCGTACCAGGGCATCGCCGGCGTCAAGAACGGCAACACCACGCACGCCGGGGCGACCTTCACCGGTGTCGCCGAGCGGAACGGCCGGGTGCTGCTCGTCACCGTCATGAACCCGTCGTCGAAGGAGCAGCACGCGGTCTACAAGGAGGCCGCGCGGCTGCTCGACTGGGGCTTCGCGGCGGCGGACAGGGTGACGCCGGTGGGTGAGCTGGTGCCGCCGAGGTCGGCCCGTACCGAGCCGGCTCCGGGCAAGGAGGCCCCGGGCAAGGACGCGCAGGGCGAGGACGCCGCGAACGGGACGGCCGGCGCCGGGCACGCGGCGGCCTCCGTGGCCGGGAAGTCCGGTGGGATGGGCATCGCGCTCGCCGTGGCGGGCGGGGTCCTGGTGCTGCTGGCGGGCGGTGTGTTCCTGGTCAACCGGCGCTGGCCGCTGGCGGGTTCGGCCCGCCGCCGGGCCGCTTCGACGGATCCGACGGATCCGACGGATCAGGCGACGCCGGAGACTCCGGCCGCTTCGGAGGCTCCGGCGACTCCGGCGGCTCCTCCCGCGGACGAGACCCCGGTGAATCCCTGACGCCGACCGCGGTCCACGCGGCGCAGAACAGCAGCAGCTTCGCGGTGAAGTTGATCCAGAGCAGCAGGGCCACCGGCACGCCGAACGCCCCGTACATCGACTTCGCCGCGACGCCCTTCATATAGCCGCCGAGCAGCAGCTTGAGCAGTTCGAAGCCGACCGCGCCGAGCAGGGCGGCGATCACCAGGTCGCGGCGGCGCGGCTCGACGCCGGGCAGCAGCGTCAGCACGTACGACAGGATCAGGAAGTCCGCGACGATCGCGACCAGGATCGCCGCGGCCTCGATCAGCATCCCGCCCGCGCCCCGGTGTTCGATGCCGAGCTGCTCGGCGCTCCAGCCGACGGCGGTCGAGCCGAGCCAGGACGCGGCGAGCGAGCAGAGCATGACCACGCCGAGGCCGAGCAGCACGCCCGCGTCCTTGCCCTTGCGCAGGACCGGGTTGCCCTCGTCGATGTGGTCGAGGCCCCAGACCGCGCGCAGACAGTCCCGCATCGAGCCGACCCAGCCGATGCCCATGAAGAGCAGCACGGCGCCGGCGACGAGCCCGATGGTGCCGGCGTTCTCGACGAGCCCGGCGATGTCGAGCTGGTCGGAGATGCCGGGCACCTGGTCGGCGATCTTCGCCTCGATCTTGTCGAGCTGCTCGGTGGAGAGCAGCGCGGCGCCGACCGCGGCGGCGACGGTGATCAGCGGGAAGAGGGCGAGGAAGCTGAGGAAGGTGATGGCGGCGGCCAGCCGGCTCCAGTGGACCTCGTCGAGCCGTTCGTACGAGCGGTAGGCGTGGGTCCGCATCAGCCGGACCGCCCAGGGGCCGACGACGGGCAGCTTGGTCAGCCAGTCCATGGCGGGCGCGCCTCCTCGGTGGCAGCAGTCCGGAACACCAGGGTCCGGGTCCCCCAGAATCGCAGACAGGTCGCGAGAACCATGCCCACGCCGAGTCCTGACACCGTGTCGGCGCGGGCGGAGGTGAGCCCGAGGCCGTGGTGGGAGACGGCGAGGCAGAGCAGCTGGACGGCGGCGCCGGCGAGGTTCACGGCGAAGAAGACGCCGTACTCGCGGAGGGCGACTGTGCGGCGGCGGTAGGTGCCGAGGGCGTTGCCGAGGTAGGCGACCGTGCAACCGGCCAGGAAGGACACGGCCTTGGCGGTGATCGGGTCCTGGCCGAGCGGCCCGCGCAGGACGAGGAAGACGGCGAGGTCGGCGGCGTATGCGGCGAGTCCGGCGGCCGCGAAGCCGAGCAGCTCGCGGCGCACGGCCCCCTGGTCGCTCACAGGTCGGCGACCGCCATCCCGTACATCGCCGCCCACACCAGGCCGATGACGGCGAGCGGCCGGTCGCGCAGGACCACGTCCTCGGGCGCGCCGGCGGTGCCGCGGTCGGCGAAGACGGCGTACCGCAGCACCGCGAGGACGAAGGCGACGACGGACAGCTGCCGCCACGGCAGCAGGGCCCCGTGCGCGACGCCGCCGCTCTCCAGGGCCCACAGGCAGTAGCCGAGCACGGCGACGCCGGCCGCCGCCTGCCAGACGAAGCGCAGGTATCCGGGCGTGTACTGCGTGAGCAGCGCGCGGGTCGCGCCCTGCGCGTCGGCGAGCTGTACGGCCTCCGAATAGCGCTTGGCCGCGACCATGAACAGCGCGCCGAAGCCGGTGGTGATGAGGAACCAGCGCGAGAGCGGGATGCCGAGGGCGATCCCGCCGGTCATGGCGCGGAGGAGGAAGCCGGCGGCGACGACGGCGAGATCGACGACGAGGACGTGCTTGAGGCGTACGCAGTAGGCGAGTTGCATGGTGAGGTACGCGGCGAGCACGAGCGCCGTCATCCCGTTGCACCAGACCGCCGCCCCCGCCGCCGCGCCGAGCCCGAGCGCCGCGCCCGTCCCGTACGCGAGCGGTACGGGCACGACGCCCGCGGCCACCGGCCGGTACCGCTTGACCGGGTGAGCCCGGTCGGCCTCCGCGTCCCGCGCGTCGTTGACCAGATACACGGCCGCCGCCGCGGCCGTGAACAACCCGAACACGACCCCCAGCCGCCCCGCGCTCTCCCACGACCCGAGCCGCCCGGCCGCCACGGGCGCGGCGACGACGAGCCCGTTCTTCACCCACTGCCGCGGCCGCGCGGTCCGCACGACCCCGCGCAGGAGCGAGAGCGCGGTGCGGGGGTGGGGAGGGGGGAGGGGAGGCGGGGCGGGGAGCGCGGAGGCGGGCGGCGTGGGCGGATGGAGGAGGGTGACGGGGTCAGGCACGGGGGCCTCCTGGGGGGAGGGGGCGGGGCGGGCGTGGGTGCGGGTGCGGCGGTACGGGGTGGGCGGCCTGGCCAGGCCGGGGGCCCTCTGGAGGAAGGCGGCGGGCGGGGCCGGAGGCCGCCGCAGCACGAAAGCAGGGCGTGTACGGCGGGGCCGCTTCGGTGGCCGGGTCGGACCGAGGCCCTCCCGGGGGCAGGAGACAGGCAAGGCTGTCGGCAGCGCCGCGGCCCGGGGCAAGGCTCGTACGACGGCGCCGGGTTGACGGTCGGCCGACCGGAGCGGAGGGCCACCGCAGCGCTCGGGGCCGCTCCGACGTCGGGTCAGCCACAGAGGCCTCCTGGGGCCGGCAGGCGCTGCGGAACGGGGGCAGGGCTCGTACGACGGCGCCGGGTTGACGATCGGCCGACCGGAGCGGAGGGCCACCGCAACGCCTGGGCACGCTTCGGGGTTCGGTCAGGCACGGCGGGCTCCCGCCGTCCAGCGGCGGCCGGCCGCGGCCGTGGCCGCTCCCAGCAGGGCGCCGGCGGCGACGTCGCTCGGGTAGTGGACGCCGACGACGAGCCGGGACACGCACATCGCCGCGGCGGCGGCGCCGACGACGGGCCGCACCGGCGGGTGCAGCGCCGCGAACGCGACGGCGGCGGCCGCCGCCGAGCTGGCGTGCGAGCTCGGGAACGAGTGCCGCCCGGCCGTCCGCACCAGCGGCGTGAACTCCCCGGCCGCCTCGGGCCGGGCCCGCCGTACGACCCGCTTCACCCCCATGCTGACCAGATGCGCACCGCCGACCAGCGCGACGCCCCGCAGCCACCCGGCCCGCCGGGGCCCGTCGACCGCGGCGGCGACCACCCCGGCGGCCAGCCAGACCGCCCCGTGCTCCCCCACGAACGACAGCCCGCGCGCCGCGCCCCCGACCCCGGGCCGCTCCCCGACCCTGCGGAGGGCGTGGAGCAGCCGCCGGTCGAGGTCGATGACGAAGCCGCCGACCCGAGCCCTCGCCGGGGCCTCCGTACGGCCCCCGGACCCGGCAGCCGACGCGGACTCTCCCGCCCCGCGGCCGGCAAGCCCGCGAACAGGCCCGGTCCCCGCTCCGGACGAGTCCGGTACGGGTTCGACGGCCGCCCCTGCGCCGGGCGCGGGCCCCGCCGGGGCCGCCGACGCCACCACCCCACCGGCGGCCCGCCCGTCGCCAGCAGGCACAACACCGGCCCCGGGCCTGTCAACCGTCCTCATGGTTCGCCTCCCCGTGTCAGCGCACGCACGTCCGCGTCCGGCCATCGGCGACTCTGACGCGCCGACACCGCTCACAGGGCGGGAGGCTTTCCTGACACTCGTTTAATCACCCATTTCGGCGAACCGGCCACCAATCCCGGCATAAGCGACACTCCCGGCTATACGGTCATCCCATGGCAGCCGACACGCCCTCCGTCGCCGACGCGGACGCGGACATCGACACCCTCACCGGCTGGGGCCGGACCGCCCCCACCCACGCGCGGGTGATCCGGCCGCGGACGTACGAGGAGGCCGCCGCGGCCGTGCGGACGTGCGGGGCGCGGGGGTCGATCGCGCGGGGGCTGGGGCGGGCATACGGGGACGCGGCGCAGAACGCCGGGGGCGCCGTGCTCGACATGACCGGGCTCGCCCGGATCCGCGCCGTCGACGCCGAGGCCGGGCTGGTCGTCTGCGACGCCGGTGTGAGCCTGCACCACCTCATGGAGGTGCTGCTGCCGCTCGGCTGGTTCGTGCCCGTGACCCCCGGCACCCGCTACGTCACCGTCGGCGGAGCCCTCGGCGCCGACATCCACGGCAAGAACCACCACGTCTCCGGCTCCTTCTCCCGGCACGTCGTCGCCCTCGACCTGCTCACCGCCGACGGGCAGGTCCACACGGTCACCCCCGGCACCCCGCTCTTCGACGCCACCGCCGGCGGCATGGGCCTGACCGGCGTGATCCTCTCCGTGACGCTGCGCCTGCTGCCCGTCGAGACCTCCCTGATGCGCGTCGACACCGAACGCGCCACCGACCTCGACGACCTGATGGCCCGGCTCACCGCCACCGACCACCGCTACCGCTACTCCGTCGCCTGGATCGACCTGCTCGCGCGCGGCGCCGCGACCGGCCGCGCCGTCCTCACCCGCGGCGACCACGCCCCGTACGACACCCTGCCCGTCCGGGCCCGGCGCGCGCCCCTCGCCTTCCGGCCGGGACGGCTGCCCGCGGCCCCCGCGTACGTCCCCGAGGGGCTGCTCGGCCGCACCACCGTCGGCCTGTTCAACGAGCTCTGGTACCGCAAGGCCCCCCGCCGCTCCACCGGCCGCCTCCAGCGCCTCGGGTCCTTCTTCCACCCCCTCGACGGCGTGCCGCACTGGAACCGGGTGTACGGGCGCGGTGGCTTCGTCCAGTACCAGTTCGTCGTCGGCCACGGCCAGGAGGAGACCCTGCGCCGCGTGGTGCGCCGGATCGCCACCCGCGGCTGCCCGTCCTTCCTCGCCGTCCTGAAGCGCTTCGGCGAGGCCGACCCCGGCTGGCTGTCCTTCCCGCTGCCCGGCTGGACGCTGGCGCTCGACATCCCGGCCTCGCTCAGCGGTCTCGGCGCCTTCCTCGACGAACTGGACGAGGAGGTCGTCGCGGCCGGCGGGCGCGTCTACCTCGCCAAGGACTCGCGCCTCCGGCCCGAGCTGCTCGCCGCGATGTACCCCCGGCTCGGCGACTTCCGCGAGCTGCGCGCCGCGCTCGACCCGCGCTCGGTCTTCGTCTCCGACCTGGCCCGCCGGCTCGGCCTCTGAACCCCCGAACCCCTGAACCCCTGATCCCGTCCCCTGCCGTCCAGTCCCTGCCCCCGCCACCCTCCGGAGCGTGAACGTCATGAAGGACGCCTTCGGCGCACCCCAGTCCCTCCTCCTCCTCGGCGGCACCTCCGAGATCGGCCTCGCCACCGCCCGCCGGCTGATCGCCCGGCGCACCCGTACGGTCTGGCTGGCCGGCCGCCCCTCCCCCGGGCTCACCGCCGCCGCGGAGTCCCTGCGGGGGCTGGGCGACGGCGTCCAGGTGCACACCGTGCCCTTCGACGCCCTCGACACCGAGTCCCACGAGGAACGGCTCGGGAAGATCTTCACCGAGGGCGACATCGACGTCGTCCTGCTCGCCTTCGGCGTCCTCGGCGACCAGGTGCGCGACGAGTCGGACCCGCTCTCGGCGGTACGGGTCGCCCAGACCAACTACACCGGCGCCGTCTCGGCCGGTCTGGTCTGCGCCCAGGCGCTCCAGGCGCAGGGGCACGGCTCGCTGGTGGTGCTCTCGTCGGTGGCGGGCGAGCGGCCCCGGCGGGCCAACTTCATCTACGGCTCGTCGAAGGCCGGGCTCGACGCCTTCGCGCAGGGCCTCGGCGACGCGATGTACGGCACGGGCGTGCACGTGATGGTGGTACGGCCCGGCTTCGTCCGCACCAGGATGACCGCGGGCCTCGCGGAGGCGCCGCTCGCGACCACCCCGGAGGCGGTCGCGACGGCGATCGAGCTGGGGCTGCGCCGCCGCTCGGAGACGGTGTGGGTACCGGGCGCACTGCGCGCGGTGATGTCGGCCCTGCGGCACGTACCGCGTCCGCTGTTCCGCCGCCTGCCGGTGTAGGCGTACGGGCGGGGGCAGGGGTGCGGCCCGCCCCGGCGCCCGCCCGGCGCGGGCCGAAGTCTGCTGCTGGTGCCCGACCGGCGCAGGCCGCGGGTCCGCCGCCCCGCCTCCTCCGGCGCCCGCCCGGCGCGGGCCCTGGGTCCGCCGCCCCGCCTCCGCCGGCCCAGCCGGACGCGCTACGGCGTGACGGCCGGCGCGTCGACCGGGCTGCCGCCCTGGGCCGGGACCGCCGAGATCGTGCGGCCGCTGCCGAACTCGTA
The DNA here is from genome assembly GCF_040650755.1 of Streptomyces sp. NPDC048623. Taxonomy (NCBI): domain Bacteria; kingdom Bacillati; phylum Actinomycetota; class Actinomycetes; order Kitasatosporales; family Streptomycetaceae; genus Streptomyces; species Streptomyces sp. NPDC048623. Next base: position 15,684 of record NZ_JBEZHV010000023.1, on the reverse strand, counting down.
GTCGCACAGCTTGCGCCACACCTCGTCCGCGCCCTGCTCGTACAGCGCGAAGGAACGGCAGGTCCAGGCGGCCTCGTACCCGGCGAGGTCCTCGTAGGCCCGGTCCATCGCCTCCTCGGCGATGCCGTGCGCGACGGTGACGTGCGGGTGGTACGGGAACTGGAGCTCGCGCGGGACCGGGCCGGCCCCGTCGCGGACCAGCTGCTGGAGGCGGTCGCAGTCGGCCGCGCCCTCGACGAGCCGCACGTAGACGACCGGGGACAGCGGACGGAAGGTGCCGGTGCCCGCCAGGCGCATCGCGAAGGGCTCGCTGTGCGCCGCGATCGCGGCGAGGTGCGCCGCGATCTCCGGCAGCCGCGCCTCGTCGGCCTCGGTCGGCGGCAGCAGGGTGACGTGGGTCGGAATGCCGTGCGCGGCGGGGTCCCCGAAGCCCGCGCGGCGCTCCTGGAGCAGGCTGCCGTGAGGCTCCGGGACCGCGATCGAAACGCCGAGCGTTACGGTCCCCACGTCGTTCTCCTCCGGTGTCGGTCGACTTGTGTCGGGTGGTGCCAGCCGCCAGTGTGCGGCAGGCACCACCCTTTGGGCCAGGGTCCTTGGACTCGGTGCCCGGCTCGCGCCCGGCTCAGTGCTTGGCGGGCAGGAAGCCGATCTTCTCGTACGCCTGCGCCAGCGTCTCGGCGGCGACCGTACGCGCCTTCTCCGCGCCCTTGGCCAGGACCGAGTCCAGCGTCTCCGGGTCGTCCAGGTACTCCTGGGTGCGGGTCCGGAAGGGAGTGACGAAGTCCACCATGACCTCGGCGAGGTCGGTCTTCAGGGCGCCGTACATCTTGCCCTCGTAGCTCTTCTCCAGGTCGGCGACCGACGTGTCGGTGAGCACGGACATGATGGTGAGGAGGTTGGAGACGCCGGCCTTGTTCTCCGGGTCGAAGCGGATCACCGTGTCGGTGTCGGTGACCGCGCTCTTGACCTTCTTCGCCGTCGTCTTCGGATCGTCGAGCAGGTTGATGAGGCCCTTCGGCGTGGACGCCGACTTGCTCATCTTGATCGCCGGGTCCTGGAGGTCGTAGATCTTCGCCGTCTCCTTGAGGATGTACGGCGCCGGGATCGTGAACGTCTCGCCGAAGCGCCCGTTGAAGCGCTCCGCGAGGTCGCGGGTCAGCTCGATGTGCTGGCGCTGGTCCTCGCCGACCGGGACCTGGTGGGCCTGGTAGAGCAGGATGTCCGCGACCTGGAGGATCGGGTACGTGAAGAGGCCGACGGTGGCGCGGTCGGCACCCTGCTTGGCGGACTTGTCCTTGAACTGGGTCATGCGGGAGGCCTCGCCGAAGCCGGTGAGGCAGTTCATGACCCAGCCGAGCTGCGCGTGCTCGGGGACGTGGCTCTGGACGAAGAGGGTGCAGCGCTCCGGGTCGAGACCGGCGGCGAGCAGCTGGGCGGCCGCGAGGCGGGTGTTGGCACGCAGCTCGGCCGGGTCCTGCGGGACCGTGATGGCGTGCAGGTCCACGACCATGTAGAAGGCGTCGTGCGACTCCTGCAGGGCGACCCACTGGCGGACGGCGCCGAGGTAGTTGCCGAGGTGGAACGAGCCTGCGGTGGGCTGGATTCCGGAGAGCACACGCGGACGAGCATCACGAGCATCAGAGGCCATGCTCATCATTCTCTCAGGTGCGGGGGGCGTTCTCGGACTGCCCCGGAGCACCCACCCACCGCAGGGTGGAACGCCCGCCCACCGCAGGGTGGTGAGACGCGGAACACACCCGCGTCTCACCCGGTCGAGCGGGTTCGGACGGGCGGACCGTCAGACGGGCAGGCCCGGGGCCGGGAAGGCGCCCATCAGCTCGGCGACCTCGGCGCGGATCACGGCGAGGGCGTCCTCGTCGCCCTTGCCCGCCGCGGCGACACCCCGGTCGATCCACTCGGCGACCTGCGGCATGTGCGTGACGCCGAGGCCGCGGGAGGTGAGGGACGGGGTGCCGATGCGGACGCCGGAGGGGTCGAAGGGCTTGCGGGTGTCGTACGGGACGGTGTTGTAGTTCACGACGATCCCGGCCCGGTCGAGGGCCTTGGCGGCGACCTTGCCGGGGACCTCCTTGGGGGTGAGGTCCATGAGGATCAGGTGGTTGTCGGTGCCGCCGGAGACCAGGTCGAAGCCGCGGGCGAGCAGTGCCTCGGCGAGGGCCCGGGCGTTGGCGACGACGGCGGAGGCGTAGTCCCGGAAGGAGGGCTGGGCCGCCTCGCGCAGGGCGACGGCGATGGCGGCGGTGGTCTGGTTGTGCGGGCCGCCCTGGAGGCCGGGGAAGACGGCCTTGTCGATCGCCTTGGCGTGCTCCTCGCGGCACATCAGCATCGCGCCGCGCGGGCCGCGCAGGGTCTTGTGGGTGGTCGTGGAGATCACGTCGACGTGCGGTACGGGGGACGGGTGGGCGCCGCCGGCGATGAGGCCCGCGATGTGGGCGACGTCGGCGACGAGCACGGCGCCGGCCTCGCGGGCGATCTCCCCGAAGGCGGCGAAGTCGATCGTGCGGGGCAGCGCCGTGCCGCCGCAGAAGATCACCTTGGGGCGCTCGGCGAGGGCGAGCTCGCGGACCTGGTCGAAGTCGATCAGCCCGTTGTCCTGCCGTACGCCGTACTGGACGCCCCGGAACCACTTGCCGGTGGCGGAGACGCCCCAGCCGTGGGTGAGGTGGCCGCCCATGGGCAGGGCCATTCCCATGACGGTGTCGCCGGGCTGCGCGAAGGCGAGGTAGACGGCGAGGTTGGCCGGGGAGCCGGAGTACGGCTGCACGTTCGCGTGGTCGACGCCGAAGAGCGCCTTGGCGCGGGCGATGGCCAGGCTCTCGACCTGGTCGATGTTCTGCTGGCCCTCGTAGTAGCGGCGCCCGGGGTAGCCCTCGCTGTACTTGTTCTGCAGGACGGTGCCGGAGGCCTCCAGGACGGCGGCGGAGACGTAGTTCTCGCTGGGGATGAGACGGAGGGTCTCGGCCTGGAGCCGCTCCTCGGCGCCGACGAGCGCGGCGAGCTCGGGGTCGGCGGCGGAGAGTGCGGGGTGGTGGGCGGGAAGGTCGGCGTGGTGGGCGGGAAGGTCGGCGTGGTGGGCGGGAAGGTCGGCGTGGTGGGCGGGAAGGGTCATGGCGTGCGCTCCTCCGGGCAGGAGGTCCCGGTGCGCTACGCGCTGCGCGGCACCACGCGGGACCTGTTCGGTTCCGGGATGCCCAGGCGGGCGGCACCTCGTGTGGTCTGCCGCGCACGGCTCCCCCGGGGTCCGTTCCCCGTACGCCAGTCGCCGTGCGTGTTTCCAGACTATCGGGCGCGCCGTCACGAGAGGTTTCCCCGTCCGGCATACGAGCGACGATAAGAACAGGGAGCACACCCGCCTCAGGCCGAAGGACGAACGGAGATCCCGTGTCGAGTACGTCGTCGTCGAGCACGCAAGCCGAGATCGCTGCCGCGGACGCGCACAGCGCTCACAACTACCATCCCCTCCCCGTGGTCGTCGCCTCCGCCGAGGGCGCGTGGATGACCGATGTCGAGGGGCGCCGCTTCCTCGACATGCTCGCCGGGTACTCGGCGCTCAACTTCGGCCACGGCAACCGCCGCCTGATCGACGCCGCCAAGGCGCAGCTGGAGCGGGTGACGCTGACCTCGCGGGCCTTCCACCACGACCGGTTCGGGGAGTTCTGCGCGCGCCTGGCCGAGCTGTGCGGCAAGGAGGCGGTGCTGCCCATGAACACGGGGGCGGAGGCCGTCGAGACGGCGGTGAAGACCGCCCGCAAGTGGGGGTACGAGGTGAAGGGCGTGCCGGACGGGCACGCGAAGATCGTGGTCGCGGCGAACAACTTCCACGGCCGGACGACGACGATCATCTCCTTCTCCACGGACCACGAGGCGCGCGACCACTTCGGCCCGTACACGCCGGGCTTCGAGATCGTGCCGTACGGGGACCTGACGGCCCTGGAGACGGCGGTCACCGAGAACACGGTGGCGGTGCTGCTCGAACCCATCCAGGGCGAGGCGGGCGTCCTGGTCCCGCCGCCCGGCTATCTGCGCGGGGTGCGGGAGCTGACGGCCCGGCGGAACGTGCTGTTCATGGCCGACGAGATCCAGTCGGGCCTGGGCCGCACCGGCCGTACGTTCGCCTGTGAGCACGAGGGCGTGGTGCCGGACGTCTACATCCTCGGCAAGGCGCTCGGCGGCGGCGTGGTGCCGGTGTCGGCGGTGGTCGCGAACCGCGACGTGCTCGGCGTCTTCCGCCCGGGCGAGCACGGCTCGACCTTCGGCGGCAACCCGCTGGCCTGTGCGGTCGCCCTGGAGGTGATCGCGATGCTGCGCACCGGCGAGTACCAGCAGCGGGCCGCGGAACTGGGCGAGCACCTGCACGCGGAGCTCGGCCTCCTGGTCGGCGGCGGCGCGGTGGAGGCGGTCCGCGGACGGGGCCTGTGGGCGGGCGTGGACATCGCACCCGCGAAGGGCACGGGCCGGCAGATCTCGGAGCGGCTGATGGAGCGCGGGGTGCTGGTGAAGGACACCCACGGCTCGACGATCCGGATCGCGCCGCCGCTGGTGATCTCGAAGGAGGACCTGGACTGGGGTCTTGAGCAGCTGCGGGCGGTGCTGTCGGCCTGACGATCCGCGGCGGGCCCGGACCGGTCAGAGGATCACGTGCGGGATGAAGCGCGCGTACTCGTCCGTGACCGGGCCCGCCGACTCGCGGATGCCGAGGCCCGCCGACTCGTCGCCGACCGTCCACGCGCCGAGTACGACGCGGTTGCCGTCGAAGTCGGGCAGCGGGGCCAGCTCCTGGTAGCAGACGGGCTCGTCGCGCAGGACCACGGCGTCGCCCGGCTCGTGGAGGGTGACGCCGGCGCCCTCGCGGCCGAGCAGCGGCTTGGCCACCCAGCCCGTGGTGGTGGCCAGTTCGCGCGGTCCGTCGAGATAGGCGGGCAGCAGGTTCGGGTGGCCGGGGTGGAGCTCCCACAGGATCGCGAGCAGGGCCTTGTTGGAGAGCAGCATCTTCCAGGCGGGCTCGATCCAGCAGGTGGAGCCGGTGCCGCCGCCGTTGTCGAGGGTGTCGAGGACGTGCGGGCCGAAGCGGTCCGTGGTGAGCCACTCCCACGGGTAGAGCTTGAAGCAGGCGCGGATGAAGCGCAGCCGGTCGTCGACGAAGCGCCCGGAGATGCGGTCCCAGCCGATCCGCTCGACGGACAGCGCCTCGGTGGCGAGGCCGGCCTGCTGGGCGGTCTCGCGGAGGTACGCGACCGTCATCAGGTCCTCGCCGAGCTCGTCGGCGTCGGAGTGCACGAAGTGCACGGGGCTGCCGGGCGGCAGCAGGTGCGCCTGCCGCTTCCAGGCGTCGACGAGGCGCTCGTGGAGCGAGTTCCACTGGTCGGCGCCGGGGAAGCGCTCCTCCATCCAGAACCACTGGGGGCTGGCGGCCTCCACCAGGGAGGTGGGGGTGTCGGCGTTGTACTCCAGCATCTTCGCCGGGCCGGTGCCGTCGTAGCGCAGGTCGAAGCGGGCATAGATGGTGGGGAGTTCGTCCCGGCGGCGCCAGGACTCGGCGACCCGCCTCGCGAGCCGCGGGTCGGTGATGCCGAGTTCGGCGAACCGGTTCTTCTCGACGATGTGCGCCGCCGCGGCGAGGCACATGGCGTGCAGCTCCTCGACGACCTCCTCCATGGCCTCGACCTCGGGCAGGCTGAAGGAGTAGTAGGCGCTCTCGTCCCAGTAGGGGCGCAGGGAGTCGTCGGGGTAGCGGGTCAGGGGGTAGATCAGGCCCTGTTCCTCGACGGTCTGCTGCCAGCCGGGGCGCGGTTCGATGGTGTGGCGCTGCACGGCCGGATCAGCCGCCGGAGGAGGAACCGTGGCCGCCGAAGCCGCCGCTGGAGACGGCGGACCTGTCGAAGCTGCCGCCGCTGACCTTGCCGCTGCTGGAGGAGCCGCCGTAGTAGTAGCGGCCGGAGTGGCTGTGGCTGGAGCCGTCGCTGTCGCCGTCGCCGCTGCCGTCACCGTCGCCGCACTCGTAGTCCGGCAGCTCCTTGTAGGTCACCGGGTCGATGCAGCGCCGGTCGGGCTCGGAGGAGCAGGCGGTGAGCGTCGCGGCGAGCACGCCCACTCCGCCCAGGACCACAGTGGTCGACCTCAGTCTGCGCATGTCCGTCCCGTCCTCCCCTGCCGGCCGGGCAGGCTGCCCGTACCCGGTTGCGAGCGCACAGTGTAGGCCCGGCGTGAACACGCGCCCGATCCCCGTCGCACTAGAGTCCCTTTCGTGATCCTTGGGATGATCTGCGCGCTCGGATCGGCCGTCTGTTTCGGCGCCGCCTCCGTCTTCCAGGCGCTCGCCGCCCGGGCCGTCGAACCCGGTACGGGGGGCGGGGTCGACGTCGCGCTGCTGTGGCGGGCGCTGCGCCAGTGGCGGTACGTGGCGGGGCTGGGGCTTGACGGACTCGGCTTCGTCCTGCAGATCGTGGCGCTGCGGACGCTGCCGATCTACGCGGTGGGGGCGGCGCTCGCGGCGAGCCTCGCCGTGACGGCGGTGCTGGCCTCGCGGCTGCTCCATGTGCGGCTCAGCCGTACGGAGTGGGGCGCGGTGGCGGTGGTCTGTCTGGGCCTCGCGATGCTGGCGCTCGCCGCCGGCCGTGAGGGCCACGAGGGCGGCGGGGCCGGTCTCTCCTGGGGGCTGCTCGTGGTGGCCTTCGGCGTCCTCGCCGTCGGCGCGGCGGCCGGCCGGCTCCCGGACCGTCCGCGCGCCCTGACGCTGGGCCTCTCGGCCGGCTTCGGCTTCGGTGTGGTCGAGATCGCGGTCCGTCTGATCGACTCCTTCGACCTGACCGACCCCGCCCTCTACGCGCTTCTCGTCGGCGGTGGTGGCGCCTTCCTCCTCCTCACCTCGGCCCTGAACCGCGGCGCGGTCACCACCGCCACCGCGGGCCTGGTCCTCGGCGAGACCATCGGCCCGGCCCTCGTCGGCGTCGTCTGGCTCGGCGACCGCACCCGGGAGGGCCTGGGCTGGCTGGCGGTCCTGGGTTTCGCGGTGGCGGTGGCGGGCTCGCTGACGCTGGCGCGGTTCGGGGAGGCGCCGGGGGCGGAGCACGGGACCGGGGGCGCGACGGAGGCGGGAGCGGAGGCGGAGGCCGGGGCGGAGCCTCGTTAGGCACCGTCCCCGCCCCGGCGGAACGCCGTGCGGTACGCGCTCGGGCGCCGGCCCGTGTGGCGGTGGAAGAGGGTGGCGAAGGTGCCGGGGTCCCGGTAGCCGATCGCGGCGGCGATGGCGGCGACGGTGCGGTCGGTGGTCTCCAGGAGATGGCGGGCGCGTCGGACGCGGGAGGCCTGGAGGTGGGCCAGGGGGGTGCGGCCGGTCTCGGCGGAGAAGCGGCGGAGGAGGGTGCGGGTGCTGACGCCGAAGGCGGCGGCGAGGGCCGGCAGGTCGTAGCGGGCGGCGAGGTTCTGGTCGAGGTGGCGCATGACCCGCTGGGAGAAGTCGCTGCCGGGCCGTGGCAGCAGGCGGGGGTCGACGTACGGGGTCTGGGAGGTGCGGGCGTCGTCGACGAGGGCCACCCGCGCCGTCGTACGGGCGACCCGCGCGCCGCTGTGGCGGCGGACCAGGTCGAGGGCGAAGTCGTACATGGCGCTGAACGCGGCCGTGGTCGTCACGCCCCGGTCCGTGACGACGAGGTGCTCGGGCCGCACGTCGGCCCCCGGGCAGCGCCGGGCGAGTTCGCCCGCGTGCAGCCATGACGTCGTGGCCCGGCGCCCGTCGAGGAGCCCCGCCTCGGCCAGCAGGAACGCGCCCACGCACAGCGACACGACGGCCGTGCCCGCGGCGGCCTGCGCGCGGACCGCCGCGGCCTCCGGCGCGAGACCGGCGAGCCGCGCCTCCACGTCGCCCGTGCCCGGGCGCAGTTCGAAGCCGGGCACGACGAGGACGTCCACCTCGCGCAGCGGGCGCACGTCGAGCCGCGCGCCCCCGGAGGCGACGACCCGCCGCCGCGGCGAGACGATCGCGACCCGGTAGCCGGGCGCCTCCGGCCCCGCGACATGCGCGGCCATCGTCAACAGGTCGGGGACGCCGAAGACTTCGGACGCGAAGCAGCCCGGATAGGCCAGGACCCCGACCCGCAGCTCCCCCGGCGCGCCCGGTTCCTCGGGCCCGTTCGGCCCCGGCGCGCCCCGCAGGGCGACCGGCCCGTTCGGTTCCTCCGCCATCGGCCCGTACCTCCGTCGACTCCGACTGGCGAGATTACCCGCCTCCTTGGCGATCCCGCCCCTCAACGGGGCACCGGAACGCCCGCCACCCTTGCCCCATGAGCGAGGACGATCCGATCGACGACTTCGACCGCCGGCCCATGAGCGTCGACGGCGTGACCAAGACCGTGTACGTGGCCGGGGCCGGGCCCGCGGTCGTCGTACTGCCCGAGATGCCGGGCATCAGCCCCGACGTGCTGCGGCTCGCCCGCTGGGTGCGGGACGCGGGGTTCACCGTGCACGTGCCGTCCCTGTTCGGCACCGACGGCGCCTTCCCCACGGTCGAGGGCGGCAGGGAGGTCATGCGCCGCGCCTGCGTCAGCGCGGAGTTCCGGGCCTTCGCGGGCGGCGGCACCAGCCCCGTCACGCTGTGGCTGCGCGGCCTGGCGCGGCAGGCGCACGCGGCGTGCGGCGGGCCCGGGGTCGGCGCGATCGGCCTGTGCTTCACCGGCAACTTCGCGCTCACCATGGCCCTGGAGCCCGCGGTGATCGCCCCCGTCGTCAACCACCCCTCCCTCCCCCTCGACGACCCCGCCGGACTCGAACTCGACCCGGCCGACGCGCGGGCCGTCCGCGACCGGCTGGCCCGCGACGGGCTCACGGTCCTCGCCCACCGCTTCGAGGGCGACCGCTGGTGCACCGGGCAGCGCTTCGCCGCGTACCGGGCGCTGCTCGGCGACGCGTTCGACGGGCGGGTCCTGCCCGACACCGCCGCCAACCCCGCCCCGCCGCCCTTCTTCGCCGAGCTCGTCGGCACCCCGCACAGCGTCGTCACCGCCCACCTCGTCGACGAGGCCGGGCATCCCACCGTCCGCGCCCGCGACGAGATCCTCGCCTTCCTCGCCACCCGCCTGCTTCCTCAGGGCAGCACCCGGCACAGCGCCTCCAGCGCACCCGCCCAGGCGCTGTCCGACGGAGTGCCGTAGCCGACGACGAGGGCGTCGCGGGTGCGCGGGACGGTCGGGTGCCGGAAGCGGTTGACACCGAGGAGGGCGAGTCCCTGGAAGGCGGCGGCGCGGAGCACCGACTCCTCGCTGCCCTCGGGGAGTTCGAGGACCGCGTGCAGTCCGGCCGCGATGCCGCTGATCCGGGTCTCGGGCGAGCGGGCGGCGACCGCGGCGACGAGCTGGTCGCGGCGGCGCCGGTAGCGCAGCCGCATCGCGCGCACATGCCGGTCGTAGGCGCCGGAGCCGAGGAACTCCGCGAAGGTCAGCTGGTCGGGTGCGCTGGACATCCAGTCGACCCCGCCCTTCGCCGCCGCCACCTCGTCGACGAGCTGCTCCGGCAGCACCATCCAGGCGATCCGCAGGCCCGGCGCGAGGGACTTGCTCGCGGTGCCGAGGTAGACCACCCGCTCCGGGTCGAGGCCCTGGAGCGCGCCGACGGGCTGCCGGTCGTAGCGGAACTCGCCGTCGTAGTCGTCCTCCAGGATCAGGCCCCCGGCGGACCGCGCCCAGTCGACGGCCGCCGCGCGCCGGTCGGGCTGGAGCGCGCCGCCGGTCGGGAACTGGTGGGCGGGGGTCATCAGGACCGCGCCGACCGCGCCCAGACCGTCCGACCCCGAACCCAGCTCCTGGGTGCAGGTGCCGCGTTCGTCGAACGGCAGGGCCGGCATCCGCAGACCGGACCGGGCGAGCAGGTCCCAGTGGACGTCCAGGCCGTACGACTCGACCGCCACGTCCCGCACTCCGCGGGCCCGCAGCACCTGCCCCATCAGCATCAGGCCGTGCACGAACCCCGCGCAGAGCACGATCCGTTCGGGCCGCGCGTACACGCCCCGCGCCCGCGCGAGGTACTCGGCGAGCACGGTGCGCAGTTCGATCCGGCCGCGCGGATCGCCGTAACCGAAGGCCTCGTCCGGCGCGGCGAGGAGCGCCTTGCGGGAGGCCTTGAGCCACTCGGAGCGGGGGAAGGAGGCCAGGTCGGGGGTGCCGGGGCTCAGGTTGTACGTGGGTTTCCCGGGCGGCGGCGCGGCGACGGACCGGACGGCGGCGGCGCGGCCCGGAGGCCGCCCCTGGCCCGGTGCCGTGCGGGGTTCGGAGCGCCGGGCCACCCGGGTGCCCGAGCCCTGCCGGGCGGTCAGCCAGCCCTCGGCGACGAGCTCGGCGTACGCGTCGGCGACGGTGTTACGGGCCACGCCGAGGTCGACGGCGAGCGAGCGCGAGGACGGCAGCCGGGTGCCCGCCGCGAGCCGCCCGCTGCGCACGGCGTCGCGGAGCGCGTTCATCAGGCCCTCGCGCAGCCCGGGCCCGTGCGGTTCGAGATGCAGGTCGGCGCCGAAAGTGGCCCACTCGTTTGCCATGGGAATGGACCATACCCGGGCGCCATCCGGTCCGTACGGTGGTCGGCATGACCACCACAACCGCGCAGACCACCACCGCGACCGCGTACGCGCCGGAGCACCCGGCCCGGCAGGCGTTCCCCGAGCGGCACCCGGAGTTCTACAAGGCCATGGTCGGCCTGGAGATCGCCGCGTCCCGGCATGTCGAGCCGAAGCTCTACGAGCTGATCAAGATCCGCGCCTCGCAGATCAACAACTGCGCCTTCTGCCTGGACATGCACACCAAGGACGCGCTCGCGGCGGGCGAGGACGTGCAGCGGATCGTGCAGCTGTCGGCCTGGCGGGAGTCGAGGCACTTCTACACGGAGCGGGAGCTGGCCGCGCTGGCACTGACGGAGGCGGTGACCGTCCTCACCGACGGCTTCGTGCCGGACGAGGTGTACGCGGAGGCCGCCCGCCACTTCGACGAGACCGAGCTCGCGCATGTCATCGGCGCGATCGTGGCGATCAACTCCTGGAACCGGATCGCCGTCACCACCCGGATGGTCCCGGGTCACCACACCCCGGGGGCGTTGAAGCGGTGAGCCAGGCCGTACGCACGCTGCGCGCGCTGCACCTGGGCCGGGCGGCCGGCGATCCGCTGGTGCTGCCCGGGCCGTGGGACGCGGCGAGCGCCCGCGCCTTCGAGGCGGCCGGCTTCCCGGCGCTCGCCACGCCCAGCGCCGGGATCGCGCGATCGCTCGGGTACGAGGACGGGAGCACGCCCGCCGACGAGATGTTCGCCCAGGTCGCACGGATCGTCCGCGCGGTGTCCGTCCCGGTGACGGCGGACCTGGAGGGCGGGTACGGGCTCGCGCCGAAGGAGCTGGTCGGGCGGATCCTGGAGACCGGCGCGGTCGGCGTGAACCTGGAGGACTCGGACGGCCCGCGCGGCCTGAAGGACGCGCACGAGCACGCCGAGTGGCTGGCGGCGGTACGGGCGGAGGCCGGCCACGCGCTGTTCGTCAACGCGCGCGTCGACGTCTACCTTCACGCCGGGCCCGAGTCCGAGTCCGGGTCCGAGCCCGGGTCCGCCGCCTCCGCGGCCCTGGAGCGCGCCCGGCTGTACGCGGCGGCGGGCGCGGACTGCGTCTATCCGATCCTCGCCCCGGTCACCGACCTGCCGGCCCTGCGGGCCGGCCTCGGCGACGCCCTGCCCCTCAACGCCCTCGCCGGGAAGGGCGGTCCGCCGTTCGCGGAACTGGGCCGGCTCGGCGCGACCCGCATCACCTTCGGGCCGGGCCTGCTGCTCCGTACGCTCGACCACGTCTCGGCCCTCGCCGAGGCCCTGGCCGAGGAGTCGCGCGGCGCGTAGGGGTGCGTAGGGGTCAGACGTCACGACGCCCCCGACCGGAGAATCCGGCCGGGGGCGTCGTGACGTGCGGTCAGGCTCAGATCAGGCCCAGCTCGCGCACCGCGTCGCGCTCCTCGACGAGCTCGTTGACCGAGGCGTCGATGCGGGTGCGGGAGAACTCGTTGATGTCCAGGCCCTGGACGATCTCGTACTTGCCGTCCTTGCAGGTGACCGGGAAGGAGGAGATCAGGCCCTCCGGGACGCCGTAGGAGCCGTCGGACGGGACACCCATGGAGGTCCAGTCGCCCTCGGCGGTGCCGTTGACCCAGGTGTGGACGTGGTCGATGGCGGCGTTCGCGGCGGAGGCGGCGGAGGACGCGCCACGGGCGTCGATGATCGCGGCGCCGCGCTTGGCGACGGTCGGGATGAAGGTGTCGGCCAGCCACGCCTGGTCGTCGACGACCTCGGCGGCGTTCTTGCCGGCGATCTCCGCGTGGAAGATGTCCGGGTACTGGGTCGCGGAGTGGTTGCCCCAGATGGTGAGGCGCTTGATGTCCGTGACCGAGGAGCCGGTCTTCTGGGCCAGCTGCGTCAGGGCGCGGTTGTGGTCCAGGCGGGTCATCGCGGTGAAGCGCTCGGCCGGGACGCCCTTGGCGGCCGACTGGGCGATCAGGGCGTTGGTGTTGGCCGGGTTGCCGACGACCAGGACCTTGATGTCGTCCGCGGCGTGGGCGGCGATGGCCTCGCCCTGCGGCTTGAAGATGCCGCCGTTGGCGGCGAGCAGGTCACCGCGCTCCATGCCCGGGCCGCGCGGGCGAGCGCCGACGAGCAGGCCGATGTTGGCACCCTCGAAGCCCTGGTTCGGGTTGTCGAAGATGTCGATGCCCTTGAGCAGCGGGAACGCGCAGTCGTCGAGCTCCATGGCGGTGCCCTCGGCGGCCTTGACGCCCTGCGGGATCTCGAGGAGGCGCAGCTTGACCGGCACGTCCGCGCCGAGCAGGTGGCCGGAGGCGATGCGGAAGAGCAGCGCGTAGCCGATCTGGCCGGCCGCGCCGGTCACGGTGACATTCACGGGAGTGCGGGTCATGGCGATCTCCAGAAGACAGCTGGCGGCGGGGTTTCCCTTGCCCCTGATGCTGGATGTCTCCCCTTGATCGATCGATGTCTCGACGTGAAGAGATATCCAGCGGTCAGGCTATCGGACCCGCGCCGGTGCGCACCCCCACCCCCTTGTGGTGCGTCTCACTGCGCGTCGCGCAGGGGGTCACGTACCGGAATCGTCACCTCCGTCACCTCCGTGCCACAAGGCCCCGGCGGACCTTGATCCACCCTTGGCACGTACATGACCCTGGAGACACGGCGGCGCCCGTCCTCCCACGGGGGAGAGGACGGGCGCCGTCGCTGCCGTTCCGGCTTCGTTCCGGCTCAGCTCACCACTCAGCCCATCGCTCAGCTCACCGCTCAGCTCACCGTCAGATGGAGGACGTCCTCCAGGAACGGGATCCGCAGCCACGGCTCCGGCTGCACCATGAGCGCGAGCAGCACGATCAGGCCGCCCATCACCCCGTACGTGATCATGTCGGTGAAGCGCGAGCGCACCGCCAGCATGCCGACCGACGGCAGGACACGGCGCATCACCGCACCGGTGAGCAGCGCCGCGCCGACCAGGAGCGTGCCGACCCGGAAGGACTGCGGGAACAGGTCCGTACCGACGATCAGCAGACCGAGCGCGCTCAGCCCGAGCACCGTGAGCAGCGGCCACTGGCGCGCGGGCGCCGACGCGTCGCCCGGCGCCGCCCGGCCGCCGCCCTCGGGGCGGGCGGTGGTCGTGGTCAGCCTGGCCCGCGGGTGCCGGCGCGGATGCCCGGCCGCACCCTCCGCGGTGACCTCGGCGCCCTCGGCGGCGGCCTCGGCGGCGGCCTCGGTGCCGTTCGCACCGGCGACCGGCGTCCCCGGCGTCCCCGGCATGTCGGAGTCGGAGTCCGAGGCGGTCACGGTCAGCGGACCCCGGCCGCGAGCTCCGCGGCCTCGACGACGTTGACCAGGAGCTGCGCGCGGGTCATCGGGCCCACGCCGCCCGGGTTCGGGGAGATCCAGCCGGCCACCTCGGCGACGCCCGGGTGCACATCGCCGACGATCTTGCCGTCGGCGTCGCGCGAGACGCCGACGTCGAGCACGGCCGCGCCCGGCTTCACGTCCTCCGGCTTGATCAGGTGCCCGACGCCCGCCGCCGCGACGATGATGTCCGCGCGCCGCAGGTGCGCCGCGAGGTCCTTGGTGCCGGTGTGGCACTGCGTCACGGTCGCGTTCTCGGAGCGGCGGGTGAGCAGCAGCGGCATCGGACGCCCGATGGTCACCCCGCGGCCGACCACCACGACCTCCGCGCCCTTGATCTCCACGCCGTGGCGGCGCAGCAGCGTGATGACACCGTTGGGGGTGCAGGGCAGCGGCGCGGGCTCGTTGAGGACGAGCCGGCCGAGGTTCATCGGGTGCAGACCGTCGGCGTCCTTGGCCGGGTCCATGAGCTCCAGGATGCGGTTCTCGTCGATGCCCTTGGGCAGCGGCAGCTGCACGATGTAACCGGTGCAGTCCGGGTCCTCGTTGAGCTCGCGCACCACCGCTTCGATCTCCTCCTGCGTGGCGGTGCCGGGGAGTTCGCGCTGGATGGAGGCGATGCCCACCTGGGCGCAGTCGCGGTGCTTGCCCGCGACGTACTTCTGGCTGCCCGGGTCGTCGCCGACCAGGATCGTGCCGAGACCGGGCGTCACGCCCCGCTCCTTGAGGGCCGCCACTCGGGCGGTCAGATCGGACTTGATCGCGGCTGCGGTGGCCTTGCCATCGAGAATCTGGGCGCTCATGCGGCCATCTTCCCGGATGGGCCCCGCCTCTTTCCAATTCGGTGCGAGAGGTTGCACTTGCACAAGTGCGCCACAACTGCACTGCGTATCGACTGGACAAGGAGACGCCGCTTTGACGACGATGATCTGCGCAGTGCCGCGAGCAGTGCCGGGGGGCAAAACCACTCATACGTCTCACACAGCGTGTCGTACGTCGTGAGACACGGATGACACATCCTCCGCGCAGGGCCGCGACGTCCCCCGCACCGGAAACAACGGAGGAACATCCCGATGAGCTTCGGCGACCCGAACAACCCCTACGGCCAGCCCCCGCAGGGCCAGCCCGGTTACGGCCAGCAGCCTCAGGGCCAGCCCGGCTACGGCTACCCCCAGCAGGCCCCGCAGGGCGTCCCGCCGCAGCAGGGCTACGGCTACCCGGCGGCCCCGCCGGTCTCGCCGTACGGCGGCCCGGGGTACCCGCAGGGCCCGGCCAAGATGCCCGGTCTGATGACCGCGGCGCGCGTGATCATGTACATCGTGTCCGGCCTGCAGATCATCATCGCGATCATCGCGGGCCTCGGCATCGCCGCCGCGTCCAGCGCGACGAGCTCCTCGGAGGCGTCCGGGCTGCTGGCCGGCTTCGGCTTCGCCATCGTCGTGTTCCTGCTGGTCATCGCCGGTCTCGGCATCTTCCTCGCCGTGAAGTTCTCCACCGGCGGTACCGCGATCCGGGTCCTCACGATCATCTACGCTTCGCTGATGCTCATCGGCTCACTCGGCAACTTCGCCTCGGGGGAGGCGACCGGCGTCCCCGGCGGCATCGTCAGCCTCGCCATCGGCGGCGTCATCCTCGCCTCGATGGTCGGCCCGCAGGCCTCGGCCTGGTTCAACCGCCCGCGCTTCTGATCCACGCTCCACGGCCTACGTGGCGTTCGTGGCGTACGCCCACTGGGGCCCGCGCCGGGCGCGCCCCGGCCCCGCGCCGCCACCCC